>JBDNEZ010000124.1:0-10383 GCA_041690095.1 Anderseniella sp. | reverse complement strand
ACCATGCACGGGTGATGCTATTCTGCTCGCCCGATTCGATAAAACTGCGCTATAAACGCGCCAGTCATGCTCACACACCTTGCCATACGCGACATTGTCCTGATCGAGACGCTGGACCTCAACGTTGCCGAAGGCCTTGGCGTGCTGACTGGTGAGACCGGTGCCGGCAAATCGATTCTGCTCGACTCGCTGGGCTTGGCGCTGGGCGCGCGCGGAGATGCATCCCTGGTTCGAACAGGGTGTGACAAGGGCAGTGTTACTGCTGGTTTCCATCCACCTGCCGGCCACGCGGCCTACAAACTGCTGGCCAGCGCGGAAATCGAGGCAGGCGAAGATGGCATCGTCATACGCCGTATCCAGGGCGCAGACGGCAAGTCGCGGGTGTTCATCAACGACCAACCTTCCAGCGTCAATCTGCTGCGACGCCTGGGAGCACTGCTTGCAGAAATCCATGGTCAGCATGATGACCGCGCCCTGATGGATGTATCATTCCATCGGACAGCTCTGGATGCCTATGGTGAGCACGAGCTGAAATTGCGGCAGGTTGAGAGCGCCTGGGCGACACTGAGTGGCGCGCGTGTTGCTTATGAAGCACATCAGGCCCGGCTTGACCGGGCCGAGACCGAGCGGGCGTTTCTGGAACATGCCCTGAAAGAAATGCGTGAGCTTGATCCGCAACCCGGCGAAGAGGCAACCCTGGCCGACAAACGCCAGGTGATGATGAACGCCGAGGAGTTCTCCTCTGTCGTCAACGAGGCCCAGAAAGCCGTATCCAACGGGGATACGATTGCCGCACTCAATACTGCGCTGCGCAAGCTGGAACGGCGGCGGGAGCAGGCCAGGGGCGGGCTGGATGCGGTGTGTGCGGCGCTGGAGCGCGCCGTGATCGAGATGAACGAGGCGCAAAGCCAGCTGGATGCGGCAGCCCGGGAATTCGTCCTCAACCCGGCTGAGCTTGAAAAGGCTGAAGAGAGGTTGTTTGCGTTGCGTGCACTGGCACGAAAGCACAAGGTGCAGGTAGATGATCTTGCTGCGCTGATGGAGCGTTTTGAAACTGATCTGCAATCCATTGATGACGGCGGCGTCATGCTTGGCAAGCTCAGGCAGGCCCGCGATGAAGCCCAGACTGCCTATGACGACCTGGCTCGCAAACTGTCGGACGCGCGTATGAAGGCTGCGGTGAAGCTGGACAAGGAGATCCTGTCTGAGCTTGCGCCCCTGCGTCTTGAAAAGGCGCGCTTTGAAACCCGGGTCGAAACCGATGAAGCCCGTGCCGGTCCGCATGGCATTGACCGGGTGGAATTCCTGATTGCCGCAAATCCGGGTACACCGCTTGCGCCGATCGTCAAGGCGGCATCCGGGGGTGAACTGTCGCGCTTCCTACTGGCCCTCAAGGTTGTGCTGGCCGCGCGTGCCTCGGCGCCAACCCTGGTGTTCGACGAGATAGACACTGGTGTCGGCGGCGCTGTTGCCGATGCAATCGGTCAGCGCCTGGCCCGGATGTCGAAAGGCTTGCAGGTGTTGGCGGTGACCCATAGTCCGCAGGTGGCATCGCGAGCCGATGCACATCTGCTGATTTCCAAGATGGAAGAAGCCGGAGAAACTGAGGGCAGGCGCATGATAACCCGCGTGACACCGCTGACGGGCGAAGGTCGTCGCGAGGAGATAGCGCGCATGTTGTCAGGTGCCGAGGTTACCACTGAAGCTCGCGCCCAGGCTGACCGGCTGCTGTCGGCTACAGGTTAATCGATGAGCAAACACAAACCCGTTGCGGCGTTGACACCGCTGGAAGCCGCTGGAGAGCTTGAACGTCTGGCTGCCGAGATAATGCGCCATGATGACGCCTACTATCGTGAGGACCAGCCGGCAATCACTGATGCGGACTATGACGCCCTGCGCCGCCGCAATGACCAGATAGAAGCTGTGTTTCCCGAACTGGTGCTGGCAGACTCTCCCTCCAGGCGTGTTGGCGCCGCGCCGTCGGAGAAGTTCGGCAAGGTTCGCCATGCTGTCGTCATGCTGTCGCTTGGCAATGCCTTTGCCGATGTGGATGTGCATGAATTTGTTGCCCGCATCCGCCGTTTTCTGAAACTTTCCGATGACGAGCTGCTTGAGATCACCGCTGAACCAAAAATCGATGGCCTGTCAGTTTCACTGCGCTATGAAGACGGCAAACTGGTTCAGGCAGCCACCCGAGGGGATGGGCAGGAGGGCGAAAATGTTACCCGAAACGTCGAAACGATCCGGAACATTCCCCACAAGGTGACGCAATCCGACTTTCCGGACGTGTTTGAAGTGCGTGGCGAAATTTACATGTCCCACAAGGACTTCGCGCAACTTAATGAGGCGCAGCTCCATGCCAATGCCAAGGCTTTTGCCAATCCGCGCAATGCTGCTGCCGGGTCGTTGCGGCAGCTGGATGCCTCCGTCACCGCTTCACGTTCACTGCGTTTTTTTGGCTATGCGTGGGGCCAGGTCAGTGAACTGCCGTCACCAACCCAGAGCGGTATCCTGGAGGCGTTTGAGCGCTGGGGATTTCCGGTCAATCCGTTTACCAGGGTTTGTACTTCGGTCGAGGAACTGCTGGCTCATTATCACTTGATCGAGGAGCAACGCGCCCTGCTGGGCTACGATATTGACGGGGTGGTCTACAAGGTGAACCGGCTCGATTTGCAGGAGCGGTTGGGTTTTGTGTCACGCTCTCCGCGCTGGGCAATCGCCCACAAGTTTGCAGCCGAAAAGGCCACGACTGTTCTGGAAGGTATCGACATTCAGGTCGGCCGGACCGGCGCGCTGACGCCGGTTGCGCGATTGATGCCGGTCACCGTTGGCGGTGTGGTGGTGTCCAACGCAACCCTGCACAATGAAGACGAGATCGTGCGCAAGGACATACGTATCGGTGACACGGTGACGATCCAGCGGGCAGGCGATGTCATTCCGCAGGTGCTGGGGCATCTGCCCGACAAGCGGCCTGCGGATGCTGTCGAGTACGTGTTCCCGACAACATGTCCTGCATGTGGCTCTCATGCGGTGCGTGAGGTCAACGCAAAGACCGGCAAGATGGATGTCGTGCGTCGCTGCACGGGTGGCCTGATCTGTCCGGCTCAGCGTGTAGAACGGCTCAAGCATTTCGTTTCGCGCAACGCATTTGACATCGAGGGCATGGGCGACAAGGTCATCCAGGAATTTTATGATGACGATCTGATACAGTCGCCGCAGGACATCTTCACGCTCAAAGCCGATGATGAAGACTCACTGAAGAAACTGAAAGACCGTGAAGGCTGGGGCGGTACGTCGGCGAACAAGCTGTTTGCCGCCATTGACGAGCGCCGCAGGATCGGTCTGGACCGGTTTATCTTTTCGCTCGGCATTCGCCATGTGGGAGAAACTACCGCACGGACCCTGGCACGCTCCTATGGTACGGCGGATCAATTTCTGGACGCCATGACGGCGGCGCAGGATCATGCTTCGGAAGCCTATGCCGACCTGGTGAACATAGATGGTATCGGTGATGTCGTGGCGCACGCAGTGGCGGAATTTTTTGCCGAACCGCACAATCTGTCTGTGGTGAGAGAACTGATTGATGATCATCTCGACATTCAGCCTCTGGAGTCCGTCGATAGCGGTTCGCCGGTGTCCGGCATGACGATTGTGTTCACAGGGGCCCTGGAGCGCATGACACGCGATGAAGCCAAGGCGATGGCGGAAAGGCTCGGCGCCAAGGTGGCAGGCTCGGTATCGAAGAAAACCAGCCTTGTGGTGGCCGGGCCGGGCGCCGGGTCAAAACTGAAGAAGGCAGGCGAACTCGGTGTTGAGGTTATTTCCGAAGATGACTGGTTCGTACGGATGGGCGCCTGAACAAGCTGTCGGCGACACATTGCGCCGGTGGTCGTTGATCAATAGGCTGCATGCAACTCGGTAAGGGTGTTCGGGAAAGTCACATGCTGACAAAGGATCAGATAACATTCTTTGACGAAAACGGCTATCTGGTCGTTGAGGACGTGCTTGATCAAACCAGAGTCATCGATCCTATCAAGGCGGAATATTCGGCCTTGCTGGATAATTTGTATGCCGATTGGTTCACACAGGGGGCGGTGGCGGTTGCACCGGAAGGCCTGTCGTTTGATGACAAGCTGCTGATTGCCTACCAGGCGAGGTGCGACTGGTTTCAGCCAATGGATATCTCGCTTCCGGGTGACAAGATTGATGAAGCTACGCCAATGCATTTCGGTGCGGCGGTGTTTGATCTGGTAACCGATGTCCGGCTTCTCGATCTGGTGGAAGATCTGATCGGGCCTGAAATTACCTCGAACCCGATACAGCATGTGCGCATAAAGCCACCTGCAGCAAATCTGCAGTCAGATGAAAACAGGGCGCACATAACCTCGACTGACTGGCACCAGGACCGGGGCGTGACGCTGAGTGAAGCCGACGAGACCACCATGATCACCGTGTGGTGCGCGATTTCGGATGCAACGACCGACAATGGCTGCCTGCAGGTGATCCCGGGTGTCCATCGTGACGGCATGAAAACCCACTGCCCGAAACTGCAGACCGCAATCGCCGATGGTCAGGTTGATCTGACAAGGGCAGTGCCGTTACCCGTCAAATCCGGCGGGGTGGTGATTTTCCATCCCTTGACGCCGCATTCTTCACTGACCAATCAGACAGACGGTTTTCGATGGTCATTTGATTTGCGCTACAATGTGACGGGCCAGCCGACCGGCCGTGCGCATTTTCCGGATTTTGTCGCCCGCAGCCGACGCGATCCTGATTGCGTTCTGGGCAGTGCGGATCAATGGCTGGCCATGTGGCAAACCGCTCGCTCGAGACTGGCTACGCAACCGCACATCAATATTCATCGCTGGAGCGGGGGTTCACCTCTTTGCGCATAAACTGACCTTTGCGAACCAGAGAGTCTGCGAGGCGAATTGGCAGAACGGACAGAACCATGCTATATTGAATGAACGTTCAATATAAAAAGGCTGTTACCAATGACCCGTATGGAGCGCTTTACTGCAGCGTCGCTGATTCTCGACAAGTCGCAAATCGATAGTGTTCCTGAAAAATGGGATCGTAGCGGGTTGCCTGCCTGGGCCTATACCAGTGAGGAACAACTGGAACTGGAACGCGCGGTGCTGTTTCGCCGTCACTGGCAAGTGGCCGGACATGTCAGCAATGCGCCCGAGCCAGGTAACTATTTCTGCTTCGACGTAGCCGGCGAGCGCGCAATCATCGTGCGCGGCCAGGACAACCAGATACGTGCATTCCACAATGTCTGCCGCCATCGCGGTTCACGAGTGGTAGTCAACGAGACCGGCACCTGTGGCTCGGCAATGGTGTGTCCGTTTCACGGCTGGTCGTTCAACCTTGACGGAACACTGCGAACGGTTTCGCAACCGAAGTCCGTGCCGACGCTTGATCCGGTCGAGAATGGTCTCGTGCCGGTAGAATTTGAAATCTGGCATGGTTTCGTATTCGTCAGATTTCAACCGGGCCCGCAACCTGCGATCAAGGATATCCTGGCGCGCCATGAAGCTGAAGTTGCACTCTATCGATCCGCTGAGGCCGAGCCGGTGGAAACAGGTTTCTGGTCGCAGGAAATAGGGGCCAACTGGAAGTGCGTCCGCGATGTCGACAATGAAGGATATCATGTTCCCATGGCCCATCCCGGATTGCAGGATCTGTATGGCTACAACTATTTCGATGAACACTGGAAAGAAGGAACCACGCGATCATTCGCGCCGTTCACGGGTAAAGACAACCGGCTGTGGTCGGTGCGGGCTTACAGCAACATTCTGCCCGAGGTGGAGCACCTGCCGGAAAGCCATCGCCGTGCATGGCTGTACATCGGCCTGTTCCCCAACTATGGCCTGTACTTCTATCCGGAAGGCATGGGGTTTTATCAGGAGTTTCCTGTCGCTACCAACAAGACCGCCTTGCGCGGTGCTGCTTACGGGTTGCCGGCTGCACAAGGCGACGATGCTGATTTCAAGCGCCGCATTCGCGCAGCACGCTATCTGTCGCAGCGCATAGACAATGATACCGCAGCAGAAGACATCCAGTTGACCGTCTGGTCCAACGAGGCCGCACATTCCAGTGGATTTCAGGGCTTCATCCTGTCTGATCTGGAGTATGGGGTGAAACAGTATCACGACCAGTTGCGCGAAGTGATGCCGGTCTTGAATCAACCCAAGGCGCCGGGACGAGGGTGCCTTGAAACCACCAACAACGAGCTGCTTGAGGGGTAGCGAACAGGGATCTGAGACGTGCACAAATTTCCGGTAACACTGCCTGAAATTCGGCATTGTAAAAAAGACGGTTTGCGCATTAAGCTTCACAATACAAGAAAATTTCAACAGGGAGTAATACTACAATGGCAACACTTACCCGCAGAATTGCGCTCACAATGGGCGCAGCCGCGACAGCTGTATTCGTCACAGTGCAGGCGGCGCAGGCTGAAGAAGTGGTCCACGTTTATAATTGGGTGGATTACATCGGCGAGACCACGCTGGATGATTTTACCAAGGCGACCGGCATCAAGGTTGTTTATGACACCTATGATGCGGCTGAAACCGAAGAAGCAAAACTGCTGGCCGGCAGTTCCGGCTATGATGTGGTGCTGCATTCAGGCAGCCAGCTGCCGAAGTTCATTCAGGCCGGCGCCTTCCTGAAAGTCGATCGCTCCAAACTGACAAATTACGACAATCAGGACGCCGGGATTCTCAAAACGGTTGAGAACTGGGATCCGGGCAACCAGTTCGGTGTGGTGTACATGTGGGGTACCACCGGCATCACCTACAATCTTGACATGATCAAGGAACGCCTTGGCGACGATGCACCGATGGGTACGATGGATATCCTGATGAAGCCGGAACTGGCTGCCAAGGTCGCGGACTGTGGCATTTCGGTGCTGGAAAGCCCGCGCGACGTCATACCGATGGTGCTGTCTTACCTGGGCAAGGACCCGAATACCGAAGACCCGGCTGATTATGATGCCGTGGTTGAAGCCTTCAAACCGATCCGCCAGTACATCAAGACATTTGACGCTTCCAACTATCTCAATGCCATTCCGAACAAGGAACTGTGCGTGATCAACAACTGGTCAGGTGATTATGCCACCGCGAGCACACGTGCATCCGAAGCCGGTGTGGAGATCAATCTCGGCTATTACGTACCGGCTACCGGTTCGCCTGCCTGGTTTGATGTGTGGGCCATTCCGAAGGATGCCAAGAATGTCGAGAATGCCCACAAGTTTCTCAACTTCATGCTTGATCCCGAAGTGATCGCAGGGGCGACAAACTACACCTATTATGCCAACGCAAATTCGAAGGCAGGTGAATTTGTGCTCAAGGAGATTCTGGATGATCCAGCGATCTACCCGAATGAAGAGATCAAGAAACGGCTGTGGACCTCCAAGTCGCTGTCGCCAAAAGCCCAGCGCGCACTGACGCGTGCCTGGACCAAGATCAAGACGGGATCGTGAGCCTGAGTTGATATGACATCATGCCCGCAAGGTTCGCTTGAGCCTTGCGGGATGCTTCTTGCAAGTCAGCACAGGTCCTCCGCATGATGGCAGACACCAATTTCATTCGTATTGAGAATGTCACCAAGAAATTTGGTGACTTCGTCGCTGTCGACAATGTTTCATTGGAGATCGGGAAAGGTGAACTGTTTGCGCTGCTCGGCGGATCGGGTTGCGGCAAGACTACCTTGCTGCGCATGCTGGCAGGCTTCGAGGTCCCGACATCGGGCCGCATTATCATTGATGGCCAGGACATGGCCGACGTGCAGCCGTTCAACCGCCCCGTCAACATGATGTTCCAGTCCTATGCCCTGTTTCCGCACATGAATGTGGAAAAGAATGTCGGCTATGGTCTCAAACATGAAAATCTGAACGCCGCGCAACGCAAGGAACGTGTCAGCGAACTTCTCGATCTGGTGCAGTTGGGCCAGTTTGCCGGTCGCAAACCGCACCAGCTTTCAGGCGGTCAGCGTCAGCGTGTGGCACTTGCCCGTGCACTGGCAAAAAGTCCCAAAGTGCTGCTGCTCGACGAACCGCTCGGGGCGCTCGACAAGAAACTGCGCGAGCAGACCCAGTTTGAGTTAATGAATATCCAGGATGAACTGGGTGTTACATTCATCGTCGTTACCCACGACCAGGAAGAGGCGATGACACTTGCCTCGCGCATTGCCATCATGGATCACGGTGTTATCAAACAAGTCGGTACGCCCACCGACATCTACGAGTTCCCGACGACGCGTTTTACCGCCGATTTCATCGGTTCGATCAACCTGTTCGACGGCGTGGTCAAAACCATCACGGCAGGAACGGCCCGCATCGAGGCAGCGCGGGCCGGCTGCACATTTGAACTACCGGCCACCAACGCTATCAAGGTTGGCGACAAGGTCGGCATTGCTGTGCGTCCGGAAAAAGTTTCCATTTCCAGGTCGAAACCGGCAACAACCGATGTCAATGCCGTCCAGGGCGAGGTTCTTGATCTCGGCTATTTCGGCAAGGACTCGCTGTACCGCGTCAAACTGGCGACAGGCGAGTTAATTCGCGTCAATCGTGTCAATGACCAGCGGGTTATTGAAACTGACCGGCATGTGGATTGGGATGACAAGGTTTGGCTGACCTGGGATGCAGGTTCGGCGATCGTGTTGCCGGAAGAATCATAATGAGTGACCTTGCCAGCCGGGATGTGGGGCATACTGCCAAGCAGATGAACGGTTTTCAGCGCTGGCTCAACCGGAATGGCTGGCGCCAGATTGTTGCAGGTATTCCGTATTTCTGGTTGCTGCTGTTCTTTCTGACGCCGTTTGTCATTGTGATGGTCATCGCCGTATCCGAGGCAGCCTATTCCATCCCGCCATTCAAGGTTCCGTTCACCTGGGAGGCGCTGAAGACCAATGTGGCCACCAATTTCGGTTACCTGATCAATGACTCGCTGTATTATACGGGTTATCTGAATTCGCTGAAAATAGCGGCCATCTCGACTGTTTTCTGCCTGTTGCTCGGTTATCCGATGGCCTATGGCATCGCGCGGTCATCCGGTGCCACGCGCAACATTTTGCTACTGCTGGTCATTCTGCCGTTCTGGACATCGTTTCTGCTGCGCATATATGCGTGGATCGGATTGTTGGGAACCAACGGCACCATCAATAATGTGCTGCTCGCGATCGGCATTATTGACGAACCGCTGAAGATGATGAATACCGATTTTGCGGTCTATATCGGCATTGTCTACTCATACCTGCCATTCATGATTTTGCCGTTGTATGCCAACCTGGAACGGTTGGACAACACGCTGAACGAGGCTGCGATGGATCTGGGCTCAAGGCCCATGCGGACATTCGTGGACATTACGCTGCCGCTGTCAGTACCCGGCATTGTTGCAGGTTCGATGCTGGTGTTTATCCCGGCAACGGGGGAATACGTCATTCCCGTATTGCTGGGTACCGGCAGCAGCCCGATGATCGGGCGGGTACTGTTTGACGAGTTTTTCCTCAACACGGACTGGCCTGTGGCGTCTGCGGTTGCAATTGTCCTGCTGCTTTTGCTGGTAGTGCCGATCATGATCTTCAATCATTATCAGGCCAAAGCGGAGGGCGTTGAATAATGCAAAAGCGCTCCGTGTTCCTGCTGTCAGTGTTGTGTTTCGGCTTTGCGTTCCTGTATGTGCCGATCCTGATCATGATGGCCTATTCGTTCAACTCATCGAGGCTGGCGACAGTCTGGGGCGGGTTTTCAACCGAATGGTACGGCAAGCTGCTTGCAAACGACCAGGTCATTGACGCTGCCCTGCTGTCTCTGCAAATCGCCGTGGTCTCGGCCAGTTTTGCAACCATCCTCGGCACCTTTGCCGGCCTTGCGCTGGCCCGGCTGGGCCGCTTCAAGGGCCGCACCCTGTTCTCGGGCATGATTTCAGCGCCGCTGATCATGCCGGATGTTATCACCGGTCTTTCGCTGCTGCTGCTGTTCGTCAGTCTTGAAACGCTGATCGGGTGGCCGGCCGGACGCGGGGCGATGACGGTAACACTGGCGCACATCACCTTCTCGATGGCGTATGTGGCGGTCATCATTCAGTCGCGGTTGACGTCGATGGACAACTCGGTCGAAGAAGCCGCCATGGATCTTGGTTCCACACCGCTGCGCGTGTTGTGGGACATCACCTTGCCAATCATAGCACCCGCTATGGTGTCGGGATGGCTGTTGTCGTTCACCCTGTCTCTGGACGACCTGGTGATTGCCAGCTTCACCAACGGACCGGGATCCACAACGCTGCCGATGCTGATCTTTTCCAAGGTCAAGCTGGGGGTGACACCGGACATCAATGCGCTTGCCACGATTATTGTGGGCGTGGTGACAATCGGTGTGGT
>JBDNEZ010000123.1:0-5627 GCA_041690095.1 Anderseniella sp. | reverse complement strand
GAATTCGTGTCCCGGGTCGACGCCATCACGCCGGAGATTGTTGCCATGGCCGGTGCGCCGGTGTCCGGCATGGGCTCCGGCGGCATGATCACCAAGATAGAGGCCGCCCGCATCGCCACCAGCGCAGGCGCATCCATGGTCATCACCTCAGGCCACCAGGACAGGCCGCTCACCCGCATACTGAACGGCGCCCGCGCCACCTGGTTCAGGCCTGCTGCCAGCCCCTCCACGGCACGCAAACGCTGGATCGCAGGCTCGCTTGACCCGGCCGGCAGGCTTGTTGTCGATGACGGAGCCGCGCGCGCCCTGGGCAGGGGACGCAGCCTGCTGCCGGCCGGCGTGCGCCACATCAGCGGCAGCTTTTCACGCGGCGACACGGTGGCCATCATCACCCAGGCCGGCGTGGAGATTGCCCGCGGCCTGAGCGCCTATGACGCTGCCGACGCGGAAATCATCGCCGGGCGCAAATCATCCGAGATCGAAGCATTGCTGGGGTTGACCGGGCGTGATGAAATGGTCCACCGCGATGATCTGGTAATGACCGCAAAGGACACCGCATGAACCAGGCTGACACCATCGGCAGCACTGCAAGTGACCTGCAGCGCGACATGCTGGCGCTTGGCGCACGCGCGCGTGACGCAGCAGCGCTGCTGGCAACAGCGCCTACCGCGCAGAAACAGGCCGCCCTGCAGGCCATGGCAAACCGCATCCGGACAGCGCAGGAACAGTTGCTGGCCGCCAATGCCAGTGACGTTGAACGCGCAACCGCAGCCGGCAAACCGGCCTCGTTTATCGACCGGCTGACGCTGACGCCGCAGCGTATCGAAACCATGGCAAAAGGCCTGGAAGACGTGGCCTCCCTGCCCGATCCGGTCGGTGCCGTGATCGCCCACTGGCAGCGCCCCAACGGACTGGATTTCACCCGCATTCGCGTGCCCATCGGCGTCATCGGCGTGATTTACGAAAGCCGGCCCAATGTTACCGCGGATGCCGGTGCGCTGGCCATGATGTCCGGCAATGCCGCCGTCCTGCGCGGTGGATCGGACAGTCACGACAGCTCCGGCCTGATCGTTGAATGCCTGCAGGCGGGCCTGGATGTTGCGGGCCTGCCGACATCGGCCATCCAGATGGTCCCTACCCCTGACCGGACGGCCGTCGGCATGCTGCTGCAGGGCCTGGGCGGTACCATCGACGTCATCGTTCCGCGTGGCGGAAAATCTCTTGTCGCACGGGTTCAGGACGAGGCACGAGTCCCGGTATTTGCCCATCTTGAAGGCATTTGCCACGTCTATGTCGACAGCGCGGCAGACCTTGACATGGCGATCAACATCATCACCAATGCAAAGATGCGCCGCACCGGCGTTTGCGGAGCCGCCGAGTGCGTGTTGCTCCATCAAGATATCGTCGCCAGTCACGCACCTGGCATCATTGACGCCCTGAGGGCAAAGGGGTGTGCGGTGCATGCTGACCAGACTGTCAACGCCGTTTCCGGCTCCACTGTCCCGGCAAGCAGCGATGACTGGGGCAAGGAGTTCCTTGACGCCGTCATTGCCATGAAATCGGTAACCGGGCTGGATGACGCCATGCGCCATATCGCGCGCTACGGCTCGCAACACACCGATTGCATCATCACCGAAGACGCAGACACTGCTGCGCGTTTTCTGAATGAAGTCGACAGCGCCATTGTCATCCACAATGCCTCCACCCAGTTCGCCGACGGCGGCGAGTTCGGCTTTGGCGCGGAAATCGGCATTGCCACCGGCAAGCTGCATGCCCGCGGCCCCGTCGGACTGGAACAACTCACCACTTTCAAATACCAGGTGCGCGGTTCGGGGCAGACCCGGCCGTGACAAGATCGCCATGATGTCCGGCCTGTATTCCATTGCCGCGGTTTCGCGACAGCGCATCGGCCTGTTCGGCGGGTCTTTCAACCCGGCCCATGAGGGTCATGTCGCGCTCTCCGAAGAAGCGCTCAAGCGGTTGCAGCTCGACCAGATCTGGTGGCTTGTTTCACCGCAGAACCCGCTGAAGGACAGCCGCGACACGGGCGATTTCGAAGAGCGGATGGACCACGCCAAAAGCCTGCTGGCCAATCCGCGGCTGATTGTCACCGGCATGGAAGCCAGGCTCGGCACCCGCACCACCGCGCAGACCTTTGCAGCACTGGCGCCGATGTTTCAGCAAGGTCGTTTTGTCTGGATCATGGGTGCAGACAGCTTTGCCGGCCTGCATCACTGGAACGACTGGCGCGACATTCCTGCCACCCTGCCGCTTGCTGTGTTCGCGCGCCCTGGATGGACCCAAACCGCGTTAAGCTCGCCGGCTGCACGACTGTTGACAAATCACCGCCTTGCCGCCAGCGACGCAGGCCGGCTGGCCGACCTGGCAGCGCCGGCCTGGTGTTTCCTCAACATGCCGCTGCGCTATGAAAGTTCCACCGCCATCCGCGATGGCAGGCAACAGCCATAAAGCGGCAAAAACCGTGACGGTCATCATCGCGTCACACGGGCGTGCTTGAATCGCAACGGAATTGGGCGTAACCTGGATCTTTGTAAACGTCCAATCGTTCAACGGAACAGGTTAACAGGCACATCGTGCAGCCAGACCGTCAGCAACAGATTACTGCAAGGCAGCAAACCCGCATGCCTTCCAGACATCAAAAGGACCCGAACCCTGTCAAGCCAAACTATGCGTAGCGGCTCGCAAACCACAGCCGCTAAACCGACACCTGCGTCTCGCCGCAAGGCCACGCCGCCCCTCCTCAAAACCATCAAGTCATGCCTTGACGATGCCAAGGCCGAAGAAGTCGTTGCCATCGATCTCCACGGCAAGTCCGCACTGGCCGACACCATGGTTGTCGCATCCGGACGCTCGAACCGGCATGTCGCAGCCATCACCGATCAGTTGTCCGACGTCCTCAAGGCCGCCGGCCACAAGTCCATCCGGGTTGAAGGGCTGCCTCACTGCGACTGGGTGGTGATGGATGCAGGTGATGTGATCGTTCACATTTTCCGGCCGGAAGTCCGTACGTTTTACAATATCGAGAAGCTCTGGTCGCCAGACGCACCGGCTGACACGAGCGTGTCCTGAAGCGACGGAACCGTTGAAACTGACCATTGCCGCCATAGGCCGGATGAAAGCCGGCCCGATGGCAGAGCTTGTTGACACCTATGCAAAGCGCACCCGCCAGGCGGGCAGGCAGGCCGGCATAACCGCCCTGAGCATTGTGGATTTCCCTGAATCCCGCAAAACCACGGCACCCGCACGCGCCGCAGAAGAAGCAGCCTTGCTGGAAAATGCCGCCGCGCAAGGCGCGGTGCTGGTCGTGCTGGATGAACGTGGCAAGCCGGTCAGCACAGCCGAATTTGCCGACATCATCAAGACAGAGCTGGAATCCGGCACCCAGGATCTGGTTTTTGCCGTTGGCGGGCCGGACGGCCATGCTGCGGCACTTCGCAAAACCGCCCGCCATGTGGTATCATTCGGGCATATGACCTGGCCGCACATGCTGGCGCGCGTATTACTGGCAGAACAGATTTACCGGGTGGTCACCATTTTGGTTAATCATCCGTATCACCGGGACTGATGATTCTGCCGGTTGCCGGGCCGGAGACGCCGTTCCGGCGCTCTGGATCATCGAACAAGCTGGAACACCTGTTGCAGATACGTGCTTTTCATAATGCTCTGCTGCTGTCTGCAACCGCCTTGTGGCTGCTGGCGGGCAGCGCCCATGCGCAAGGCAGTCTGGATGAGGAAACCACCCGGCTGCGCTCCATAGAGCGCCAGATCGGACAGGCCAACACCCGCTCGGCCGTGCTGGATCGCGAGCGTGAGGCGCTTGCTGCTGAAATGGCGGCCGTATCGGACCGCCTGGTTGCGCTGGCCGGCAACATACAGTCGCGCGAGGCGCGAATTTCCGAGAGCGAGAAAAAACTACTGTCGCTGGCACTGAAGGAAAACACCCTGCGCTCCAGGTTGCGCGGGCGGCGCAGTGTCCTGGCTGAACTGCTTGCCGGTCTGCAAAAGCTGGAACGCAACCCGCCGCCGCCACTGGCGGTCGAGCCCGGTGATGCGATCCGTGCTGTGCGCGGTGCCTTGTTGTTCGGTGCCATCGTGCCCGACCTGAAAGGCCAGGCCGCCAGCCTGACCCGTGAACTGGCAGAGCTTGAAGCGGTGCGTCAACGCATTGAAACAGCGCGAACCGAGCTGGACATACACATTTCCAATCTCGGGCCGGCACGTGCCGAACTGGAGGCATTGCTGGTCCGCAAGCAGGCGCTGCTGGCCAAGACCGCCCGTGAGCTTGAGGCCGAACAGGCGCGCGCGCTGCAACTGGCGCAAAAAGCCCACGATATTCGCCAGTTGCTCACCAGCTTGGCTGAAGCACGTCGCAAGGCACAGGTCAGGGCCGCCGAGGCGCAAGCCCGCAGGATTGCGGAACAGGAGGCTCGCAAAGCCGAAGCCAAAAGGCTCGCTGAAGCAAAAGTCGCGGCACAGGAAAAGGCCGAGGCCGCCAGGGCCGCAGCGGAGCGGGCTCGCCTGATTGCCGAGCAAAAGGCTGCCGAAGCTGAAGCCAACCGGCTGGCCGAGCTGAAAGCGACCCAGGAAAAAGAGGCAGAAGCTGAACGCATCGCCAGGCTTGCGGCTGAAAAGGCCCGCCGGCTTGCCGAACAAAGGCTGCGGGAAGCCGAAGACAGACGGCTGGCCGAACTGGAAATCGCTGAACAAAAGGCCACCGAAGCCGAAGCAATGGCCAGGGCAGCGGCGGAAAAGGCCCAGCGCCAGGCGGCTCTGGAGCTGAAACAGAAGGCTGAAGCCGCTGCGCGACAGAAGCGCGCCAAGCCGCCCGTCAAGTTTGCGTCCTCGGTCGGCAAACTGGCGTACCCGGCACAGGGCGAGCGGGTGCGCAACTTCAATGACAAGGATGGCTATGGCGGCCGGTCCGAAGGTCTGCACATAGCCACCGGCAAGCTTGCCCAGATCACCACTCCCGCAGATGGTGAAGTTGAATTCGCCGGTGAATTTCGCAGTTACGGCAAGCTGATCATCATCAATACCGGCGATGGCTATCATGTGTTGCTTGCCGGTCTGCACAAGATTACCGTATCTGCCGGACAAACCGTGGCGGCAGGCGAGCCTGTCGGAACCATGGGCGAGCATACTGCTCGCGGAACTTTGATCGGAGATCGCATAGACGATCCACGGCCGATCCTGTACGTAGAAGTAAGAAAAGGTGCTGAGGCTATTGATTCATCCCGTTGGTGGGTGGATGGTGGCCGGAAAGCCGTAGGTCGCCGCAATAATGGCGGAAATGAAGGCTAGCGAGAAGCGCGACAGCGCGCTAATCTTTGTAACGACTGCTTAGCTAATCAGGATCCTGGATCCACCCCTTGATGGAAAGCCGACCCGTAATGCACAAAACAAACCTGAAGATCGCCGGCGCCTTCGTTGTTGGCCTTGTCGCGGCCAGCGGCGCCTGGCAGACGCTGAACAATGCAAACGCATCCAATCAGGAAACCTATCGCTATCTGAATTTGTTTGGCGATGTGTTTGACCGTGTGCGGGCTGACTATGTGGAAGAACCTGACTCGGAAAAACTGATCGACACCGCCATCAACGGCATGCTG
>JBDNEZ010000122.1:0-2390 GCA_041690095.1 Anderseniella sp. | reverse complement strand
TTTCGGGTCCGGAGGCATGTAGGCTGGTCGAGATTGCCCGCAGTCGTGGTGTATCCAGAATTCTGGTGCCGTCAAGCCATTTCACCGCGAGTGAAGTTCGCCAGATCACTGAAGCTGGTGCATTTGCAGAGTTCTCGTTTTTTTTCATGAGCCATGCCGTTCAACTCGGGCTTACACATGTAGATGCTGAAAAGCACACAGTGACAGCTGTGCCTCTGCCGGTTATGGCTGAATTGATCCGTGCCGCGACCCCTGATCGTACGGTGCTTTCCGGCGATTGCGGCGTTTTCGTCCTGCCGCCGCCTGTTGAAGGGTTTCGCGAGTTTTTGCTGATGATAGAGAGCGCAGGTTTTGACTTCGAATCGTTGCGCAAGATGGTGTCTGCCAACCCGGCTTATCTCTTTAAGGTCAAAGGGCAGGAGAGTGCTTGATACGATGAGCAGGCAAGGCGGCTTCATACAGACAGTCTGCGGACCGGTCGATCCCGAGACCTTGGGCCTGACTTTGATGCATGAGCATTTGCTTTGTGATCTTTCGCCGCCGGCTTTACGGAAAACTGAATTACCTGAACCTGAAATCAGCTTGTGCAATTGCTGGCAGATACGACATCAGTGGGCACAACACCGCGGCAACTGCCTGTTGGACGACGAATTCACAGCGATCGAGGAATTGCGGGACTTGTTGTCGGTTGGTGGCAGATCCGTGGTCGAGCTCACGGTATCCGGCATCTCGCCCAATCCAGAAGGCCTGCGACGGATTTCGCTGGCCAGTGGTGTCAATATAATCGCTGGATGCGGGTTCTATGTGGAAGCTTTCCGTGATGATCAACACCTGTCGTCTGCAACGGACGAAATGGCTGAAAGAATGATCATCGATGTGCGTAGCGGAATTGGTGACAGCGATATTCGTGCCGGTCTGATTGGCGAGATCGGCATTTCAGACGATTGGACCGAAATCGAGCAACGAACCTTGCTTGCAGCTGCAATTGCCCAACGTGAAACAGGTGCCAGCCTGAATGTTCATCCGCCACGTAATGTTGCGGCA
The DNA here is from genome assembly GCA_041690095.1 of Anderseniella sp. Classification (GTDB taxonomy): domain Bacteria; phylum Pseudomonadota; class Alphaproteobacteria; order Rhizobiales; family Aestuariivirgaceae; genus Anderseniella. The sequence goes on along the minus strand of JBDNEZ010000122.1, from coordinate 1,346 downwards.
TTGCTGGAAATTGCCCGCCTCGTTCGCGAGAGCGGGGGAGACCCGGAACGGCTCATTCTCAGCCATGTTGACCGGACTGTTTTTGCGCTTGATGACCTGTTCCGCGTAGCTGACACCGGTTGTGTCATCGAGTATGACTTCTTTGGCATTGAATCTTCATACTATCCATTCCAGGATATCGACCTTCCAAATGACGCAATGCGGCTTGACGCTATCCGGGCCTTGATCGACCGGGGTCACAGTTCGCAGATTACCGTGTCCCAGGACATTTGCACAAAAACCCGCCTGACGCGGTATGGCGGCCATGGCTATGGTCATCTGTTTCGCAATGTTGTGCCGGTCATGCGGCGCAAGGGCTTCAGTGAGACTGACATCAACACCTTGCTGATTGAAACCCCTCGCCGGTTGCTGAGCATTTTCGATGCCTGACACAGGCTCCGTTCGCGCGCTGCCGCCAATGCGCGGAATCTTCTTTATGATTGCCGCTGTTGCATCATTCACGGTGCTGGACAGTACCGCGAAATATCTGTCGAATGACCTGCCCGTCATCGAGATCGTGTGGGCGCGGTACATATCGAGCCTTGTCCTGTTTGCGGTGATATTTCCTTCAGCAAGTGTCAGCGAGGCGTTGAAGACAACCCGCCCAGGAATGCAGATCGGACGTGCCCTGCTTCTGGTGGGCGCTACCATATCAATATTTTTTGCGGTGCATTACCTGCCGCTGGCGGAGACATATGCAATTTCCTTCATGTCACCGTTTCTGGCTGCACTTTTCGCCATGGTAATCCTCGGGGAAACAGTATCCGGCCAGCGCTGGATAGCCATCAGCCTGGGGTTTGTCGGTGTCTTGATTGTCATCCAGCCTGGACGCGACGTTATTAGTTGGGCTGTCGTGTTTCCCATGCTGATGGCCGTGCTGTGGGCATTGTATCAGGTGGTTACGAGACTGCTGAGTGCAACTGAACCGCCATTGACCACCTTGTTTTTCACCATGGCGACCGGGGCCATCGTCCTAACGGCTATAGTGCCATTTTTCTGGGTGATGCCAGAGCCGGGCGCCTGGTTGTTGATTGGGTTCATGGGAATGGTCGGGTTACTCGGGCAATGGCTTCTTATCAAAGCCTATGCTTTGGCCAGTTCGTCATTGCTGGCGCCGTTTGCATATTCCCAGATTGTTTGGGCCACTTTGATCGGTTACGCGGTATTCGGCGACTTCCCGCAATGGACGACAACTGCCGGTGTCATTATTGTAATAGTCGCAAGCCTGCTGGTAATCAGAACTTCGAGGGCAGACAGCTAAAGCGTGTCGCGCTCAATAGGGTTCAATTTGATGGTGTCAAATCCGT
>JBDNEZ010000121.1:0-14930 GCA_041690095.1 Anderseniella sp. | reverse complement strand
CCATCATGCGACAACAAAACCACTACTTCGGCCCTGTCCGCGCGCGCCTTGTTGACATTGTCCTGCAGCGTGTCTGGCCTGATGCCGAATGACCATTTGGGGAACATCCAGCGCGGATTTGCAATCGGTGTGTAAGGCATTGCCTGGCCGATAACCGCTACCTTGACCCCACCCTTTTCGAACATTGCGGTGCTTTCAAACACCGGCTCGTCCCACTCGTTGTCAAAAATGTTTGAGGCAAGGAATGCATACCCCATATCATCAATAATCTCCTTGACCCGGTCTTCACCAAGGGTGAATTCCCAGTGCCCGACCATCGCATCCGGCCTGAGCAGCTTCATGCAATCGACCATGTCCTGGCCGTTTGACTTCAGTGCCGTGTAGGATCCCTGCCAGGTATCACCGCCATCCAGAAACAGCACCTTGTCGTCACCGCGGTCGGCCCGGATTGCCTTCACCAGGGTTGCGGTGCGATCCAGTCCGCCGAGGCGACCATAGGCGCGCGCCAGTTCCTCATAATCGACCATGGTATGGGCATAGGCGAGCGGCGAACCCTTATCGATACCGAAATGCGAGAGAAATGCCTCACCGACCAGATGCGGGGGAATGCCGGCATAGTCGCCAATGCCGATATTGGTGTCAGGCGGGCGGAAATAAACCGGTTTTAACTGGGCATGAACATCGGTGAAATGCAACAGGGTGATCTGGCCCTTTGCGTCAAATTTCAGCAGGTCATCCTGCGTCAGTTTCTGCTGTGCCAGAGCGCGTGTGATGTTCGCGCCATAGCCGGCAACCCCGAGAGCGGCGCCGGCATTGACGGAGTACTGCAGAAAATCTCGTCTGGTAAACATGGCCAAAAACCTTTGTAAAATTCTGTTTTCTGGGCATTTTCACGGTTGGGGCCCGGCACTTGGGTAAAAAAAAGGTGGGCACTTTATGAAAATGCCCACCGCAAACTCTGTCAGAACTCGATCAGTTGCGAACGGAAGGTGTTTCCACCGACAGTCCCGCGCCGCGAGACGCAAGGTACAGTTCAAGCGCTATGAATTCATCTGATCCGCGCTTGTAAGGAGTTGCGCGAATATTCTTCATGCAACCGGAAAAACGCCGGTGAATGGACCCCAACCCGCCCCACTTCAGACGGTAGGTTGGAAACCCATTGATCTGCCCCTGGCTGAGGTGATCGGCACGGATCATCTTACCGTAATTGTCTTCATGGCAATTGGCACACGACATGTCGAGCTGACCAACGCGGGTGTAGTAAAGTTCTTTACCGTTGTCATTCCATTTCTGCATCGGCCCATCGGTTTGAACCTTGACCGGCATGCCACGCGACTGCAAACCGATATAGGCGGTCATGGCGAGCATGTTCGGTGCTTCCCACTTCCATGCTTCGGCCTTCATGTTTTCCGTGCGGCAGGCATTAACCTGGGTTTCCAGAGTGTGCGGCTTACCAAGCTTCTCATTCCATTTTGGCATGGACGCGCGCACACCCTTCATTGTCTCTGATGCATCATTGTGACATGTCGCACAGGACTTGCCGGCCTCACCGTCAACAGTGCTCCACAGAGCTTCACCCTGCTCTACCGCCGGAAAGGCCGGGTTTTCAAAGTCGTCCATTTCAAAGGTCTGGGTTTCCGGTGAGCGGAAGCGCCAACCGGAGTAGATACGGCTCAGCGGGCTGCCTTTGGGAGCTTCCACGTCCGTGACCAGTTGGTTTCCATCAATCACCAGCGTGTTGTTGTCAGGCTCGGCGACTGCCGCGCCTGCTGCGAAAACCGTTGCTGTTGCGAACAATCCAGCCCATTTGAGTGTTGTTGAGTTCATTCTGGTTCCTCCCGAAGTTCTGTGTGTTTCATGAAATCCGCAGACAGTTCTGAATTGACTGCCGCAGTTTCAGGTCACTTGACCTCGATTTTTTTGCTTGTTTCGTAAACAGAGCCGTCATCATCAAACCAAGAGAACTTGAACTCGCCTGATTCATTCACTTTGGCTGTGAACTCGAGATAGGGATTGGCCGAGATTGCCGGATCGATATCACAACCGAACACTTTGGCTCCGTTGAACTCACAGGTAAACTTGTTGATGATATTGCGTGGGATGACCTTGCCGGCCTTGTCCTTGCGCTGACCGGATTCCATCTTGTGGCTGATCAGCGTCTTGATGGTGATCACCTCGCCAGCCTTGGCTGACTTGGGCACCTTAACGCGTGGTTTTGCTTTTGCCATTTTCGTTTGTCCTCTTGGATATCCTAGCCGCCACAGCCGCCGATGGTGACCTTGACCTGTCGGGTGACGGAATACACCGAACCGTCCTTCATCTTTGCGACAGCAACGACATTCTGGGTTTTCGCCAGCCGCATGCGAGTTGTGGCAGACGCCTTGCCGCTAAGTTCGGTAAAGTGAAAAGTCGCCACTTCCGGGTTGGGATTTCCCTCTGCCAGGATGATGACCGATGCTACCACATCATTACCGGACATGGCACTTTCCACCGAAACGCTTATCGGAACCGTATTGCCGTTCTCCGCAATTTCCGGAGCCTTTAGAGTAATTTTTCCGGCTTCAGGCTTTTTGCCGCCGGTAAACTGCATGACCCGTTTTGCAGTCTCTTCGGCTGCCGCGCTGACCGGGCTAACCCTGACACCTGCAACTGCCAGAACTGCTGCACCGGCAGTCAGGCCAAGCACCTGTCTCCTGTCGAGCTTCATAGCTATAACTCCTATTCTTTCAACGTGGTGAGATAGGCCACGACGTCTTCAACTTGCCCGGCCGTCAAGATAGTTTTGTCAGCAAATTTCTTGTTGACCCGGACACCAAGCTTGAGGCTGTAGAAACCCGGCATAATCGTTTCATCTGACAAGGCCATCTTCGAATTGATGACAATGGCGCGAATTTCTGCCTCGGAATAGCGGCTCGCGACACCATCCAGTGCTGGCCCGACCTCTCCGTGAAACGAATGTTCTTTTTGTTCGGCGTTGACATGACAGGCCAGGCAATTGCCCTGCTTGCGATTGGAAAACACTGCCCTTCCCTTTGCCGCGTCTCCGGCAGCGCCGGTAAGTGATGCGGTTACACCATCATCCGTGAACTTCACATCCATTGGCGCTACATCACCGGCGTAAGCCGTGGCACTTGCCAAAGCCGCCAGACACACGCCAGCTAATCCCATTTTCAGGATTATCCTCATCAGCTTCCTCCAGTTTCTTGTTATTAGTAGATAGCCTAGTTCACGATTCCACGGATATCAAGACAAATTCAGATTTTTGAATGAATCTGCCTTGATCGACAATTTGGGCAATGGCTTTGACGTTCACCAGACATTGAAATCAATCAGTGTTTTCCTTGCCAGCCGCGCGACGCTCGACAATTCGACGTGCGTGATAGCGTTGAAAACCTTCGTCTGTTTCGTAGCCTTTCTTGTGGACCCACTGAAACATATCGAGAAACGTACCCTTTCTGAACGCCCCGGGCATGACCGCCACGGTGGAAGCGCCAACATCCTTTTTACCATCTGCATCTTCGGGCATGAAAAAGATTGTCGGCGTAAATGTCACCCGCCATTTGCGGGCAGCGGTTTTCTCGGTCAGCGCCTCGCCGTCAAGGTCGATGACTTCCTCATCGCCATACAGATTGTACTGGACCACCATGTAATTGGTCTTGATGAAATCACGCACCTGCGGATCCGACAGGACCTGTTCGTGAACCTGGCGGCAATAAATGCAGCCGCGTTGTTCGAAGATCAGGGCAAGGCGTTTTCCGTCAGCCCTGGCAGTGGCCATATCTTCCTTGATGTCGCGAAACGTGGTCGCAAACCAGGCCTGTTTATGCAGCCCGTCATCTCCAACTTCAGCCGCTACCGCCCCGGCAAGCCCGGCCAACAGAACGGCAATAGCAAACAACACTCGCATGTCAGTTTCTCCTTATCCAACTGCGCCCAGCCCCGGAAAGAGTTCCAGCATATAGTATGCCATAGCGGACATGCCGCCGGTAATAAACAAAACGCCTGTCAGCACCAGCAAGGCACCGGTAATCTTTTCGATCAGACCCATACGATGTCGATGGCGCTTCATCAGGCTCATGAAAGGCCGGAAGAAAACCGCGGCTAGAATGAACGGAATGCCGATACCCAACGCATAGGCAAACAACAGGGAAGCGCCTTTCAGGGCATCACCGGACTGGGCCGCCACGAACAGGATTGCGGCCAGCACCGGACCAACACACGGCGTCCACCCAAATGCAAACGCCAGCCCCACAACATAGGCACCCAATAGGCCGACGCTCCGGGCCGGCCCCTGCAGCCTGATGTCTCGATACAGCAGGGGAATTCTGAAAACCCCCATGAAGTGCAGACCAAGAATAATAATTATAACGCCGGCAATCTTGGCCAGAATGTCAAGGTTGTCAGTTACAAAGCTGCCAATGAACGAGGCGCTGGCCCCCAGCGCGACGAATACGGTTGCGAAGCCTGCAACGAAAGCAATTGCCGCCAGCACCACTGCGCGCCAAGCATCGCGCGGCATGTCTTCATCGCTCAATTCGCTGATTGATGTTCCAGCCAGAAAGCACAGGTAAGGCGGCACGAGCGGCAACACACAAGGTGAAGCGAAGGACAACAGACCCGCCAACAAAGCTGCCGCATAGCCGATTTCCAGATCCACCAGACTCTCCTGCAAAAGTCAAAATAAGTTCATATTCAAATTTTACAATTTGTTGTAAGGTGTCACGCATGAAAGGTCTTCGCAACAGATTCTTCGGTGTGTCGGCAGCACTGGCTGTCGGTCTCGTTGTTCTTGCATCGGTGCCGGTCAGCCTGAAAGCTGCTCAGCTCATCATGCTGGAGCAGCGCGGCTGTCACTGGTGTAAAATCTGGAATGATGAGATTGGTGTTGCTTATCCGAAAACCGACGAAGGCAGGCTGGCGCCCCTTCGCCGGGTAGACATTCACGCTGACTTGCCGGCAGATTTGAAAGGCCTCAAGACAGCCAACTACACCCCGACTTTTGTCCTCTGGCACAATGGCCGCGAGATTGATCGCCTGCGAGGCTATCCGGGTGAGCACTTCTTCTGGCCCATGCTGCAGCAGATGCTGGCCAAAATCGACAAGCCCGGAGCGTCCGGCGCCGCCGAACCGAAATCATAAGACCACAAAGGCTTCACGATGTTGAATGCACAACAACAACCTGATCACTCGCTGGATGACATGATGTCCAGCGCCAAGGATGCGTCGGACTTTCTCAAGGCCCTGGCACATGAAGGCCGGCTGGCCATTTTGTGCCGTTTGTCGGAAGGCGAATGCACGGTGACTGAACTGGAACAGTTGCTGTCCGCACGTCAGGCTGCCGTTTCACAGCAACTGGCCCGCCTGCGTCTTGAAGGACTGGTCAACGCGCGTCGTGACGGCAAGACCATCTACTATACAATCGGTGATGAGCGCGTGAAGCAGATGATTGCCGTGCTTTACGACATGTTCTGTGTCGCAGATGACAGCAACGGGTGAAGTGAGGTTTTGAGCAACCATTGCCGCAGCGGATAAACATGGTGGTTTTACATCAAAGAAAATGACACGAGGCAGGACAACCTGCCCGGCTCTGGCGCAATAATACCAGATATCAGTAACAGCGACCCTGACAAAGCTGTTGCGACAGTCTGAAAACGATCAGGACGGGTATTGCTTGTTGCAAACGGCATCCACCCTGATCAAGGGAGAAAACGACTGATGATCGAGATGTCCCCGGGCACGATCGCTGCCATAGGTGGCCTGGCTGGCGGTATGGCGCTGGGCTTCGCTGCCCGATGGGGCAGGTTCTGCACGCTCGGGGCAATTGAAGATGCCTGCCTGGGCGGCAGCCGAGGTCGGCTTTCGGCCTGGGGCCTGGCAATTGCCGTGGCCATTACCGGAGCCTTCGCGCTGGACCAGGCCGGTATCATCGATATTGCCGGGAGCTTTTACCTGATCTCGCCGACAACCTTGCTGGCAACTGCATTCGGGTCGTTTCTGTTCGGCCTTGGCATGTCTCTGGTCGGCACCTGTGGCTACGGAACACTGGCTCGCGTTGGTGGTGGCGACCTGAAATCCGTCGTGACCTTTCTGGTGCTTGGCATTACCGCCTATGCCACCATGAACGGGCTTACCGCCTATGTGCGGGTGTATTTGTTCGACGTCCCGGCACAGCTCGAACTACCGGCCGGCATCGCCCACAGCGCAGCCGCCCAGTTTGGCGGGAGCGTTCATATATGGGCCTATCTGATTGCCGCTGCTATCGCCGCGCTCGCTCTCACCAGCCGTGATCTGAGAGCCTCTGGACGCTTCCTTGTGGCAGGTCTGATCGTCGGCGCGGCAATTGTCTCCGGCTGGTTCGTTACAGGTTATCTGGCCAATGATCCGTTCGACCCCCACCGGCTGGAGTCTTTCACTTTCACCGGCCCGCCGGGCGACACGCTGGTATATGTGATGACGGCTACCGGCGCATCACTGCAATTTGGTGTCGGTGCTGTAACCGGCGTAATTTTGGGCGCCACCATCACGACCTTGGCCCAGCGCCATTTTCGCTGGGAGGCATGTGACGATGCGCGTGAAATGCGCAGGCAGATACTCGGCGGCGCCCTGATGGGATTTGGCGGGGTTACCGCAGTCGGCTGCACCGTGGGACAGGGCCTGTCGGCTGCATCACTGCTGGCATTCACGGCTCCTGTCTCGCTTGGCGCAATGTTTTGCGGTGCCTGGCTCGGACTGCAGATACTTGTCTACGGGTCGGTACGCGAAGTGATTTATGACACGTTCAACTGGCTGTTGCGGGGACAAACTGATGTTTAAGGGGTTCTGCCGTTCACTTCTTGCAACCTGCGTCGCGGCAGCCGTCATGCTTGTGGTCAGCGCCACTGTTGTTCAAGCGGTTGACCTTGACGACCGGATCAGGACCGTGGACGGTGAGTTTGAACTGGTATTCCAGGACCTTCAGGATGCGGTGATCAATCGAGGTCTGTCGATCGTCTATCTGGGTCACATCGACAAAATGCTGGAGCGTACGGCTGCAGCGGCAGCAGACGGTGCCGCATCGCCTTACCTGAACGCGCGCTATTTCCAGTTCTGCAACTCGTCCCTGACACACGAATCCCTGCGCGCTGATCCGCGCAATATCGCCATGTGTCCGTTTCTGGTGTTCGCCTACGAAACCACCAGCGAGCCGGGCAAAATCTCCCTCGGCTACCGGGCACCTGATCTGGCACCGGGTGACGCATCACAAGCCGTTGGCGTCAAGGTGCATGCCTATCTGGCAGAGATCATCCAGCAGGTTGCAGACGAGGCGCAATAACCGAGCGCTCACCGACCCCAGCCCGCAGCCGCATCATGCCATAACCACCTGCAGCGATTGCCAGCACTGCCAGTATGGAAGACAGCGATGCCGTGCTGATACCGGACAGGCCCTGACCGACCGAGCAGCCAAGTGCCGTCACACCGCCAAATCCCATCAGCAGTCCACCGGCAAGGTACCTGAACAGGGAGCTTTCCGAGGTAAACCCCTTGAAGTGGAAACGGCGGCCCGCCAAGGCGCTGGCAAAAGCACCAAACAATACGCCACCAAGCAGAGCGACGGAAAACCGAAGCGTGTCACCGGTGAAAATCATCAGAAACTGGATGGTTTCGCCGACAGGTGCCACAAAGCTGAGAGACGCAAGTTGGGTGGGTTCAAAATCATCGGCACCGACTATACCGGTAACTGCCCAGCCGGCCACGACAGCCAGTCCAACCGCGGCACCCGTGGCAATGCCTTTGGCACCAGACTTGCGAACCAACAGGGCCAGCAAGACGACCAGTATGACAGCCATCCCTGCGGCAAGAAGCAAAGGCGATACAGTTCCCGATTCATACAATTGCGCAGGCGCGGTCTCCAGCGACCATGCTGTTTCCAGCCAGATGCGCGGATACGACAGGATTCCTCGCAGCGTGGCATATCCGGAAATGCCAGTGACCAGCAGAGTGACGATGGACCGGCCATTGCCCGATGCAGCCAGCACCAGCAAGCGGGATACGCAACCGCCCGCCAGCACCATGCCGGCGCCAAACAACAAACCACCGGCTGCCAACGCCATGGGACGGATCGGCACTGACCAGTAGATCGACTGCGCAAGATCAATGTTCTTGGAAAAGAACAGCAATTGCGTGCCAGCCAGAGCTACCAGCACCGCCGTGAAATACTGTTTTGAACGCGGATGGTCATTGGCAGCGCTTGCTGAGTGCTCTTCACTTGGCACCCATTCCGCGAGCGCTGCTCGGGCACAATACCGGCTGAATTCAGCGACTACACCAAACAAAAGACCAACGACAAAGGCACCCCATACCACCAATGTGGCTGTGCCGTACTCTTCACGTAACAGATCAAGTTGTTCAATCATCGGATCACTCCTGAGTCTACCGCAGCGCCAAGGCCTGCTCCTATTCAGTAGTGTTCTTTATATCAAACAGTTTGTTCGTTCAAGCTCTAGCTATTGGTATTACCTACTCAAATTCCATCTGCTGAAACACCCGACCGGCATTGCGTGTCGCCAGTTCGTCGAATGTGTGCAGATGCTTGTATGGCGACTGGTCCACGTAGAACGCCTTGTCCAGTCCACCGCCTGCAGCAATGTGATCTTTGATCTTGCCGCGCAGATAGACCAGATAGTCATGGGTATAGCGACGCACCTGAGCCATATTGGTGGGGTGACCATGACCGGGGATGACGTAGATCGCCCCCAGTTTTTCGAATTCAGTCTCCCAGGTTTCCACCCATGCGGCAGTATCGGTATCTTCGAAAATCGGCAACAAACGCTCATGGAATGCCATGTCTCCGGAAAGTACCAGCTTCTCATCCGGCAACCAAACCTGGGTGTCGCCGGGACTGTGGGCGGGACCGAGGTGCAGAACTTCGACCTTCATCGAGCCCATGGATACATCCTGCCTGTCTGAGAAGGTTTCGTCCGGCAGCTTCACACAGGTCTTGTCGGCCCGGTCCTTCAGCAGTTGTTTGGCGGCTTCAAGTGATTGATGACCATGGGCCTCGAATTCTTCAGCAGCGTCTTCATGGGCCAGTATCGTGACGCCCTGCTCTGCCCAGTAACAGTTTCCGAGCATGGCATGTCCCTGGCCGTTTTCGTCAATGACGAGCTTGACCGGCTGGTCGGTGATCTTCCTGATCTCGGCATGCAGGGCCTCGGCTAGACCATAGCTGCCACCGCCATTGACAACAATTACGCCATCACCGGTCACCAGAAAACTGAGATTGTTGTTGTGCCCGGCATTGTCATAACTAGGCGGTGCCGTTGCGCCGATAGCGGTCCACACATTCGGGATCACCTCAACCGGTTTCGAATAAAGCAACGATGCCGGGTACTGGTCAGGAATGTTCTGGTCAGCATGTGCCGCCAGAGGCAGCAGGCACAACACGATGGCAGCGATGGTTGCGCGAATGAGGCTCATGGGTCATTTCTCCCGATTATGATGCGACATAGACATAGGCTGCGTCCTTGCGTTCAACATATCCCGTGCCGGGATGGGGAAGGTGATAACCGATGATCTGCATTTTTTCCGCAGCCATCTGGTCCAGCAGCATCTTACGGGCCTTCACACCTAGTTCCGCATCACTGTCAGTTCCCATCTGCCAGTTCGGATTGGTAAACGAGTAAAGCGGGTTGGTGATGACGTCACCGACAACCATGACGGCGTCACCGCCCTGCTTCATATGAAATGACGTGTGCCCGGGCGTATGCCCTGCCGTATCGACAGCCGCAATGCCCGGCAGAATTTCCTCGCCTGCCTTGAATCTTGAACATTTGTCTTCAATAGCCAGCATGTTGCGTCTGGCTCCAACCGCAAATGACTGGCGGACTTCCGGCACCTTGCTGACGGTCTCGGGGTCGAACCAGTAATCCCATTCCGGCACCGACATCAGATACTGCGCGTTGGAAAAAACCAGCTCATCAAAATCATCCAGCACGCCCCAGATGTGGTCGGGATGAGCATGGGTGAACACAATGTGGGTCACGTCATCCGCCGAGATTTCCGCAGCCTCCAGCGCCTCTCCCAGCTTGCCTGCTGACGGCATGAAATTGGGACCGGAGCCCACATCGAACAACACGGTTCTCTCGCCATCACGATACAAGGTGAGATTGAGCGCGGACCGGACAACATCATCAGGAAGATTGTTGGCGGTCAGAAACGCTGAACGATCGGCCTCCGGCACACGTCCCAGCACCATGCTGGTCGGCAATTCAAGATGACCATCACTGACAATATCAACGGTGGCCTTGCCGATGGCAAAGGATGACTTTGAGAAGACCGGTGTTTGCAGCGAGGGCAGCACAACGCCGGTGGCCAATGTTGCAGCTACGAACTCGCGACGGTTAAGCATGACAAATTCTCCAAACATATAATTTTGTGAATATGTTATCCTTCATTGCTGGCAATTGCCAGCAAAAGCTGAACACACCATGGCACCTGTCACTTAACGCTGCGCGCAACATCAGGCGTGAGACAAGGCATCACACCGAAATACGTTCAAGCAGAGTTTTTCGATCTGCCTCATTTGTTCCAAGGCCACTGAAAACAACGCAACCGCGTTCAATTGCCACTATCTGATCGGCAAGCTGCAGTGCCCAGTTGATGTTCTGTTCAACCAGAACAATGGTCAGCCCCTCCGACTTCAGTTCATTGATAATCGAGAATATCTCATCAACAATCTGCGGTGCCAGACCCTCGGTCGGTTCGTCAATCAGGACCAGCTTTGGTGCCCCCACAAGCACACGGGCAATGGCCAGCATCTGCTGCTCGCCACCGGACAGGGTCGTGCCCATTTGCGTTCGGCGTTCATAGAGCCGGGGAAACTTCTGATACGCCTTGTCGACAGCTTCACGCATTTCCGATCGCTTGCGGCCCGGAGCCTGCAAAAGCCCCAGGCGCATGTTTTCATCTACACTCAGGCCGGGAAAAATACGTCTGTCTTCGGGGATGAACCCAACACCTCGCCGTGCGATCGCGTCGGGTTCAACACCATCGATACGCTGTCCGTCAAAGAAGATTTCGCCTGAGGTGGGCGTCTGCCAGCCTGCGATGGTGCGAAGGGTGGTTGTCTTGCCGACACCGTTGCGTCCGAACAGACCAATAACCTGTCCTGCAGCAACTTCAAAGGTAACACCCTGCAGAACATGGCTTTGACCGTAGTGGGCGTGCACCTGCGCTAAAGCAAGCATTCTAGTGTCCTCCAAGATAGGCGGTCTGAACGTCGGCATTTCCGCGAATCTGTTGCGGTGTGCCCTGGGCAAGAACCCGCCCCTGAGCCAGCACAACAACGCAGTCTGACAGATCCATTACCAGATCAATGTCATGTTCCACGATAACCACGGTGAGGTTTTCGCCAAGCTTGCGTATCAGGACTGATGTCTCCTGCGTGTCCACATGCGACATGCCCTGTGTCGGTTCGTCCAGCATCAGTACTTTCGGTTCACAAGCCAGTGCAACAGCAATCTCAAGCCGTCTCTGTTCACCATGTGACAGATGCCCTGCCCTGTCAGCGGCAACGCTTTCCAGGTTGAACTGCGACAGAAGTTTCTCAACTCGCGCAAGTGTGGCCGGACTGCTTGAGACCGGTAGAAATCCCCGGACCCCCGGCTCCAGAATGTGAGCTGCCAGACGCAGGTTTTCAAACACCGTGCTGCCGGGAAACAGGTTGGTAATCTGAAACGAACGCGCCAGTCCGCGGGCCTGAAGTTTGCGTGTTGGCATACCCGTCACATCATCGCCATCAAGAATAATTCTGCCACTCGTTGGAGCAAGTGCACCGGACACCAGATTGAAGAGCGTACTCTTGCCCGCTCCATTTGGCCCGATCACTGAGGTTATGCGGCCCCGCTCGATATCGAGAGTAACATCGTCTACCGCCTTCAGACCGCCGAAACTGATGGACAGGTTTTGCGTTGAAATAATGGGAGTATCGTTCATGAGCGATCATCCTGACTGCCCATAAAGCGATCCTTGACAAACCCGGCAAACCCTTGCGGCAGAAAAATCACAGAGGCCATGAAAAACACGCCGACAACAATGAGATGATGCTCTGTGTAGCTGCCGACGACGCTTTTGCCGAAGACCAGCGCCATCGCTCCAAACAGCGGACCGACCAGCGTTCCGGCACCGCCAATGACGACTGCAATGACCGCGTTGGTCGAGACTTCGAAATACATCAATTCGGGAGACACAAAACCGCGCAACATCGGATACAGGCTGCCGCTCAATCCGGCGATCATGCTGCTTATGACAAATGCCCCCAGTTTGGTATAGGCCGGAGAATAGCCCAGAAACGGCAAGCGGCTCTCATTGACACGAATGGCCGACAGGACACGCCCGTAAGGAGTGCGTGTGGCGTAGCTGAGGAGTACATAAATTGCCGCAACAATGACCAGAGTGAGCGTGAAAAACGCGAACGGATCATCCGACCTGATGTCGACAATACCCAGTGAAATAGGGACGATGGGAATCCCTATGATTCCGTCAGACGCACCAAGCTCCTGTGTGTTGTAAATGATCTTGGCAACGACTTGAGCCATGCCGAAAGTAATCAGGGCAAAATACACCCCGCGTGCGCGTATCGCAATAATGCCACCTACAGTTCCCGCCAGCAGTCCACTCAGCGTCCCACCGGCAATGGCAAGCCAGAATGAGGGAGATACATCCTTGAGGATCAAGGCCGAAACATAGGCACCGAGACCGAAGAACAGGGCATGGCCAAGGCTGAGAAGCCCGCCATGGCCTAAAAGCAGATCAACACTGAGAGCAAGGCCCGCATAAATCAGAGCTTCCGTACCAAGCCTCAGAAAAAACGTGTCGCCCTGTTGCCAGCCATAGATCGCAAACAGCAGTGCTGCGAGAAAAAACACGGCAGCCAGACAGCCGACAACGCGCTGCTCTTCATTCTCACGATCAATCGCAACTTTTGCCAGGCCGATGTGCGCTCCGCGCGTGCCTCGTGCACCCCGGGTGACCTCTGCAGCAACCAATGGGTCAGGCATGTCCCAGCCTCCCGAACAATCCTTGCGGACGAAGCATCAGAACCAGCACCATGATCCCGAACAGGATGGGGTCAGTCCATACCGGACTGACGATGAGGCTGGCAACCGCCTGCACCTGCGTCAGCAGCAACCCGGCGAGAACAGCGCCCTTGATGGAGCCCATGCCGCCCACGATGACGACGGTAAATGCGAGAATGATGAAATCATGCCCCATGGTCGGAAACACCGAAAACACCGGTGCCAGCAGAATGCCGGACAGTCCGGCAAGCGCGACCCCGACGGCAAAGGTCATGGAATAAACCCGCGAAACCCGCACGCCAAGTGACGAAGCCATATCCTTGTCGAAAGCAGCAGCACGGATAATGGCGCCGATGGATGTGCGATAGATCAGAATGTAAACTGCGGTTATGACTGCAGCGCCGAAGGCGATCAGCAACATGCGATAGGCGGGCAGGAAAACATCAAACACTTCGATGCCGCCGGTTACCGGAATTGCCGGTTTGACTGTATTGGGCCCGAAAGTGATTTTCAGAACGTCCATCAGGATCATCGAAAGCCCCAGTGTGAGCAGCAGGGTCAATGTGTGGCGATCGGCAGAATGAAACACCCGCCGCACCAGAAAGCGCTCGGTGATGTAGCCGAGCGGCAGCATTAATATGGGCACCAACGCAACAACCAGCCAGAAATTGAGCCCCATGCCCAGCAACACGAAACCGACATAGGCCCCGATGGCATAAAACTCGCCATGTGCCATGTTGATGACGTCAAGCAGGCCGAAAATGATGGTCAGCCCGAGTGCCATCAGGATCACCGCGAGGCCAAAAGACAAGCCGTTGAGCATTTGTGGCGCGAGCACAAACTGCAAATAGTCCATCTGCAATCCTCGATTTCGGGTTAAGTGGAAAGTGAGCGGTTCTGCGGCCAAGGTGGACATGCAGAACCGCTCATCGGGTCCCGGATCGCGGGCTTTTAAAACCGCTCGCAGGTATCAGGACCAATTGCCTTGTCAGCCTCGACCTTGGAGTGAATGTTGAATTTTCCACCCTTCACGGTCACGGCATACATCGGCATAATCGCCTGATGATCACCTGCCCGCATGGTCTTTTCACCTTGCGGGGTCATCCAGCTGACACCGCGCATGGCGGTACGCAGGCTGTCGGTGTCGATCTTGTTTGCCTTTTCCGCTGCTGCCTTGAAAAAGTACAGCAGGCCGTAACTGTCAGCTCCATACAGGTCAGGATCGGCTTTGTTCGCCGCATTGAATTTGGCGACAAAATCCTTGTTCTCAGGCGTGTCAATCAGCGCAGAATAGCCAACGCCGGTTACATACCCTTCGGCTGCATCATCGATCGCCTTGATGTTCTGCGAGGTGATGGTGCCGGACGCGCCGACAACTCGCATACTTTTGAGAAGCCCGTATTCCTGCAGTTGCGTCATCAGGCGTACCGTATCGTTGCCGGCCACTGATGTGTAAAGCACCTCTGGACGTGCCGCCCGCAGCTTGCCGAAATATTGCGAGTAGTCCTTTGCGCCGAGAGGGGCATAAACTTCGCCAATACTTTCAGCGCCTTTTTCTTCAGCACGCTGTTTGAAAGCAGCAACCGTGGATCGGCCCATTTCATAGTCGGGTCCGAGGTAGAACGTCTTCGGCTTCGATTTTGCCGACGCCAGCCAACTGGCGAGCGCATTGGCCTGCATGCCGGCAGGCGCATTGACACGGAACACGTTGGGTGAGCACTTGGCACCGGTGATGGCGTCAGAGAAAGACACTGTTGTGGCCATCAGAGTGTTGTTTCGTTCTGCTACCTGCCCCACGGCCAGTGTTGCGCCTGAATTGACGGTGCCGGTGAGAAAGTCGACTTTCTCCACCTGGAACAGCTTCTCGGCCTTTTG
>JBDNEZ010000120.1:0-3441 GCA_041690095.1 Anderseniella sp. | reverse complement strand
TTCATTCATCCTTACATGGGGCAGCGTGGGACCCGGACCAATGGCATTTACCCGGATGCGCGGTGCCAGCGACTGGGCCAGAGTACGGGTGACAGTCCACAGTGCCGATTTCGACGTCGTGTATGAAAAATAGGTTGGATTCAGCTTCAGAACACACTGGTCGATAATATTGACGATGTTGCCGTGAGCGGCCTCCGGCAATTGCGCTGCAAAGGCCTGCGCCAGCAACACCGGCGCACGCAGATTGGTATCCAGATGCAGGTTCCAGCTTTCCACCGAAAACGTCTCTGCTTCATCCGATTCAAACCTCGACGCATTGTTGATGAGGCAGGTCAGTGGCCCTAGTGCCGTAACGGCCGCGGTCACGATCATGGCCGGAGCATCACCGGCCGATAGATCCCCCTGCACCGCAACAGCGCGCCCGCCAGCGGCAACAATATCGGCAACCAGTTTATCGGCTTCGCCGTGCGAATTATTGTAGTGCACAGCCACCGCCCAGCCGTTGCCGGCAAGGTCCAGCGCCATCTGCCGGCCAATGCGTTGCGCTGCACCGGTTATCAAAACTGTTCCAGCCATTGCTTTATCCATGTATCGATTACTACCTGATCGTTTTCAAAGTGTAATACCAAAGGAAACGAGTTTAACGCCGCAGCGGATTGATGTCAGTTGAAACTGATCACAATCGGCGATCCGGGCTTGGCACCGGGCTGTGCGGTGTTTGTCGGCGCCGGAGATGATTGCAGCCAGACATTGCCAGGCCCGCGCAGTATGGCGACATTCAATTTGTTGTCTGCTGCAACCCCATGCGCTTCTGTTGCCCGTTCGATGACCACGGTCGCACTCAGGGCTGCGATGGCGCTGCCTCGTACCGCCAGGATTTCGCCGGCTCCAAGCTTGATATGGGACACCTCGCCTGATGCGTTTGTGAACACCCAACCCTCGCCATCGGCCTGCAACAATACCAGCCCGTCCGGTCTGTTGGCCGACTTCAGTGACTTGATCTGGCTGTATGGCCTGAGCCGCACTCCCGGGCCTACGGCCAGAAAACTCTCCTGAGGCAGCAGAATGCGGCCGGCCAGCTGCTTCAGATCAAATGCGCCGACAGAGCCTCCCGGCGACAGGATAACACGCGCATCCGCCTCACCCACATTGCAGGCCATGACAAGCGCCTCATTGCCGGCATCTTCAAGAAATATGCCGCTGTCGTGGGCGATCACAGAACTTGCCCAGCCGACCATCCGGCGACCCGGCCTGAGCGTCACTGCCAATTGCTGCATGAACCGGCCAGACACCACAAAAGACAAATCTGCAGAATCCGCTTCATCGGCCGCGTGCTCATAAATCGTGTCTGCAATAGATTGAAATGTCATCGCACAAACCCGCCCCTAAACTGCACCCAAGCCGGCATCATACCCCACAACAACTCCGGTTCAGCGGAACCCGCAAACCTGCTTCAAGACTTTCGAAAAGATCAGGGTTACGGTTTCCGGAAGCGTTCCGCAAAAACCGTCCTGATCCAGACTTGCCGAGCCACCTTAAACCATGAGCGACGGCAGCATGACAACCATCTTGACGCGGGCTAGAGCATGTTTCGCTTAGATGGAAGCGTTTGACCGGTTTTCTGCGTTTGCTGGCAAGGCACGGTTCCCGCCGTGGTCTGGTTGACCACAAGGGAGCCGTAACGCAGTCCAGCGGGCGCAGAAAACCGGCCTGTAGATCAACATGGGTTCAACTGAACCCATAAAGTTGATCTACCACTTTGAATGCGATCAGGTTTATGAGTTTTGGTTGAACAACCAAAAACCATCCTGATCTCGGGGACCAAATCAGCCCATCGGCGTTGTTGCAAAGCTTGCCCGATGCACCACATCGCGCTTCGCTTTGCGCCTAGCCGAATGAACTGATTTGATTCCATCAAACGCTTCTATCTAAGTGAAACATGCTCTAGGCAACATGGGTTCAGTTGAGCCCATAAAGTTTCTCTAACACTTTGGAAGCGATCAGGTTTTTGATTTTTGGTTGATTCAATCAAAAAATCATCCTGATCTAGCCCATCATTGCCCGGTTTGCGTCTTGTCCGCCGCCCTGATGGCCTGCCATACCCTCAGCGGCGTAAGTGGCATATCGACATGGCCAATGCCCATTGGTTTAAGGGCATCCACCACTGCATTGACAACCGCTGGAGGCGCCCCGGTGGCCCCGGCTTCACCGGCTCCCTTGACCCCGAGTGGATTGGAGTCGGTTGGCACATCCTGATTGAAGTCCACGCCAATCGACGGCAAATCCCGGGCCCGCGGCAAGCAGTAATCCATGAAAGACCCGGTCAGCAGCTGGCCGGTTTCGTCGTATGTCACGCCTTCCAGCAATGCCTGGCCAATACCTTGAACCGCACCGCCCATCACCTGGCCACCAGCAATCAAAGGATTGATGATTCTGCCGAAGTCATCAACCACCGTATAGCCGGTGATGTCGGTCATACCGGTATCAGGGTCTACTTCAACCTCACAAACATGAGCCCCATTTGGATAG
The DNA here is from genome assembly GCA_041690095.1 of Anderseniella sp. Lineage (GTDB taxonomy): Bacteria > Pseudomonadota > Alphaproteobacteria > Rhizobiales > Aestuariivirgaceae > Anderseniella. The sequence goes on along the minus strand of JBDNEZ010000120.1, from coordinate 912 downwards.
GAAAACTGCTTGCGTTCCCAGGTTTTTGCAGATGACAGGGTATCTGGAACACTCTCCGGCAGGTCATCGGCGATAGCACGCAACCTGGCTGCAAGGTCAAGTATGCCAATGGCGCGGTCCGTGCCAATAATACCGAAGCTGCCCGCCTTGAATTCAATATCGGGAACCGCCGCTTCCAGCACATGCGCCGCAGCGAGTTTACCCTTGTTCACCACTTCCTGCGACGTGCTCAGCAAAGCCGACCCGATGACCATCAGAGACCGTGACCCACCGTGCCCGCCGCCGGTCCTGATGATATCGGTATCGCCGGTGATGTAGCGCACCTTGTCCGGTTCAATACCAAGCTCAGAGCTGATAATCTGCTTGTAGGTTGTCTCATGGCCCTGACCTGTTGCCTGGCCACCGGTCATCAGGGACACAGTACCGTCATCTTCAAATTTCAACTCTGCAAAGTCGGCAGGCATGCCCAATGTGACCTCGAGATAGCTGGATACGCCCAGTCCGCGCAATTTGCCCTTGCGTGCGGACGACTTGCGACGCTTTGCAAAGCCGTCTGCATCATGAAGCGCCAGCGCCCTGTCCAGTGTGCCTTCAAAATCCGCACAGTCAATGACCATGCCAAGTGCCATTGTGTGGGGATAGTGATTGATGAAGTTCTGGCGGCGCAGTGCGATCGGGTCGCGCCCGGTCTCATATGCCGCCAGATCGACGAGACGTTCGATCAGGTAGGCTGATTCCGGTCTGCCGGCACCGCGATAGGCATCCACAGGCACCGTATTGGTAAACACCGCATCCACTGACATGCAGATCGAAGCAATACGGTAGTTGCCGCCCATCGACACCCAGCTTGCAGACGTCGGGATGATGGTCGCATAGGATGAAAGATAGGCTCCCATATTGGCGCGCGTATCA
>JBDNEZ010000119.1:0-5119 GCA_041690095.1 Anderseniella sp. | reverse complement strand
GGCTCGACGCATGGCACGCTCACGCAGGTCTTCGGAATAAGGTCTGGTCATCCATGCTGGCCTCCTGCTCCAGCATGTACCTTGAATCACAACTCAACTGATTTGGGAATCTTGATTCCGTAAAAAAACAAACTGCTCTAGCAGTCTGTCGGACTGGAACCTTTTGATCCCCTCTAACCCATTGATTTCATTGTGTTTGCCTAAATAAAGGGTGAAATTTTTGTTGAGCGAAATCAATGGGTTAATATTAAGTCCGACAGGCTCCTAGAGGTTGATTTATTGGCTACCATCTAGGGACCGCTAAGAATCCCATGTGTTCAATGTTAGACAGCAGTTGCAACGAGTACAATGGTCACCAAGTCCGCTTTGCCGACCTTGAACTTCAGCTCGATTTAATGGGCCCTGATCCTAGCTCTGCAAGGCGGCCAGGTCCTTGAACAGGTCTAACGCTTCGGCGTTGGCCAGTGCTTCGACGTTCTTGACCGGACGGCCATGTACCACGTCGCGCACGGCCAGTTCGGTTATCTTGCCCGACTTGGTGCGCGGAATGTCGGCCACGGCGACAATCTTTTCCGGCACATGGCGCGGTGACGCGCCGGTGCGGATCTGGGTGCGGATTTTCTTTTCCAGCGCTGCGTCCAGCACAACGCCGTCGGCGAGGCGCACAAACAGCACGACGCGGACATCATTGTCCCAGTCCTGACCGATGGCCAGACCCTCGATCACCTCCGGTATCTGCTCGACCTGGGCATAGATTTCGGCAGTGCCGATGCGCACACCACCCGGGTTCAAGGTGGCATCGGAGCGGCCATGAATGATCATGCCGCCATTGTCGGTCCACTCGGCGAAGTCGCCCTGACACCAGATATTATCAAACCGCGCATAGTACGCGTTGTGATAGCGCTCGCCCGTGTCGTCGTTGAGAAAGCCCAACGGCATGGACGGGAATGAATTGGTATTGACCAGTTCACCCTTGCCGCGCTGCATCGGTTTGCCGTCATCATCGAACACCTGAATATCATGTCCCAGACCCGGTGCCTGGATTTCGCCTGACCAGACAGAACCGAACGGATTTACGCCGACCAGGCATCCGCACAGATCGGTGCCGCCGGACATGGAGGCCAGGTGCACATCCTGCTTGATGGCATCATAGACGAACGAGAAGCTTTCCGGGACCAGCGTCGAACCGGTCGACAGGATGGTGTGAACCGTGGCAAGCGAATGGGTGTCCTTCGGACGCCAGCCGGTCTTCTTCACGGCGTCGATGAACTTGGCGGAGGTGCCGAACACGGCGAAGCGTTCCTCATCGGCGTAGTCAAACAGCACGGTTTCAGATGGCGCAAACGGCGATCCGTCATACAGCATCAAGGTCGCTTCGGATGCCAGCGCTGACGCCAGCCAGTTCCACATCATCCAGCCGCAGGTGGTGAAATAGAACAACCGGTCGCCGGGATTGATACCGCAATGCAACTGGTGTTCGCAGACATGTTTCAGCAGCACACCGCCGGTGCTGTGAACGATGCATTTTGGCACGCCCGTAGTGCCTGACGAAAACAATATGTAAAGCGGATGATCGAACGGCAGCATCTGATAGTCGATAGCGGCGGGTTCATAGCCAGCTATAAAGTCGTCCAGCGTGACTGCATTGGGCAGTTTTGCAGCGCTTTCCTGCGCATGCCCGGTATAATTGACGACGATGATCTTTTTCAGGGTCGGCAGGCTTTTTGCCACCTGGGCAATCTTGTCGGTAATGTCGAAGACCTTGCCGTTGTAGTAATAACCGTCGCAGACGATCAGGACGTCTGGTTCGATCTGGCCAAAGCGGTCCAGGATGCCGCGCTCGCCAAAATCAGGCGAACACGATGACCAAACGGCGCCGAGTGAGTTTGCCCCGGCAAATGCCATGATGGTTTCCGGCAGGTTCGACATCACCGCGCATACACGATCACCCGGTTGCAGGTCGAAATCGCGAAAAGCCTGGTGCAGTCTGGAGACCTGATCGTTCAACTGGCGCCAGCTGACAGTGTAGCGAACCTTGTCTTCGCCGCGAAAAATCATCGCCGGCGTGTCGTCATTGCGGCGCAGCAGGTTGTGGGCGAAATTCAGCTTCGCATCGGGGAAAAACCGCGCACCGGGCATCTTGTCCTTATCGACAAGCACGCGATCGCCGCGGGTCTGGGCCCTGATATCGCAGAAGTCCCACACATCGCACCAGAAATTCTCCGGTTCACGCACTGAATACCGGTGCACGTCGGCAAACGTCTTCATGTCCATATCTCTGGAGGAATTCACCGAACGCATGAAGCTTGTCAGGCGATGAGCGTCAATCCGGGCAGCATCAGGAGACCAAAGTGGTTCAGAAGACATGAAAACTCTCAAAAGTCAGGATGGAAGTTGAACGTGATGTTGGCCATATTAGCCCCTCGAATGGCAAGCCAAAACCGTTTTCTGTCACTATTGCGGCGTTGATTGACTACTATGCTCATATGTGACGTTCTCGCAACCCGACTTGATCTACTAGATTTGAACCTATGAAACGAATTATTATTCCCGTCCTGATTGTCGTGCTGATTGTGACCATCGCCATCGTGAGCGTTCCGTTGCTGGTAAGCGGCGAGTTTGCGACGGCGCAACTGCGCACCGCTGTCGAACGGGCAACCGGTCGCAAACTGACCTTGCTGAAGCCACCCCGGTTGAAACTGTGGCCGGACCTGAAGCTGGAAGTGGCAGGCGTGACCCTGTCCAACCCGCCCGGCATGTTCGATGGGACAACAATATCTGCCAAAACATTACAGATACAGGTGTCAGTGACGGAACTGCTGTCCCGGCAGATCAGTTTCGACGGGATGACGCTGGTAGGCCCGCGTATCAACCTGGTCGTGGACAAACAGGGCAACGCCAACTGGAACTTCAGCAAGGATGGCAAGGTCGCGGAGCCAAGCGGCGATGCCGACACAGCGACTACCGATAGTGTCCCGCTGGCACCGATAAGGATCGAAGACGGTGAAATCGTCTATGCGGATGAGCGCACCGGCTCCGTGTTCAAGGCAACCGGGGTCAATGTCATTGTCAGTATGGTCAATGCGCAAGCCCCGATAGACGTCAAGGGATCCGTGGTGTGGAACGGCCAGCGCATGGACCTGCAGGTGTTCGCCAGGTCTCCGACGCGGCTTGCCACCGGGGGATCGCCGATCGACCTGGCAATTCAGTCAGCCCACCTCAACGTAGCCGTATCGGGTCTGGCCCGGCTGGGCGATGGCCTGAACCTGGCCGGCACTGTGGAGGTATCTTCACCTGATCTGCGAAAGCTCGCACAATGGGCGGATTTTCAGATCACCGGTGAAGCCGGGTTGAAGCAGTTTTCCGCCACGGCCGGAATTGATCTTGTCGGGCAAACCCTGAAGCTGAACAAGGCCACGATTGCCATGGACGGCATGAATGCGCAGGGCAATGTGGTGCTGGCGCTCGCCGGCAAACGGCCCAGGATCACCGCCGGGCTTGGCCTGGATCGCCTGGACACCAATATCTACACCGGCAGGCAATCATCGGCTGCCGCAACTGCGCGCAATGACTGGAATGATGCAGCCCTGGATTTCAGCAGTCTGAAGTCGCTCGATGCAAAGCTGCGGCTGCGGACCGCAGGCATTGTGTATGGTGATGTAAAATTCGGTGAAACCCTGCTTGATGTCGACCTGGCATCGGGAAAACTGCAGGCCAATCTGAAAAAGATAACACTGTACGGCAGTACGGCCACCGGCGAGCTCAGCCTTGACGGCGCAGCGAGCATGCCGGCCTTGGCGGGTACGTTTACAGCAAGCGGGCTGGACGCGCTGGCACTGCTCAAGGATTTTGAGGGCACGTCACGCTTCGAAGGCAAGCTTGCCACCACACTCAACCTGTCAGCCAGCGGCAGATCACAACGCGAACTGGTGTCAACGCTGGCAGGTACGGCCCAATTCAGGCTCACCGACGGCACCATCCGCGGCATCGACATGGCCCGGATGGTCAGGGCCGTGCAAAATGCCGTGCTTGGCGGGTGGGACAAGACCGACAATGCCGGCACTGAGTTTTCAAGTCTTTCGGCCGGATTTCAGATTGCCGACGGCATAGGAACCAATAGCGATCTGAACCTGACGGGGCCGCTGGTGCGGGTAACCGGCACGGGCACCGTCGACCTGCTGCGCAAACGACTCAACTACAAGGTGACACCGAGTGCTGCATCAGGCCCGGGCGGCGAGTTTACCGGACTTGCAGTGCCGGTTATCGTGCAAGGCCCGTGGGCCAGCCCGAAAGTCTACCCGGATGTGCAGGGCATTCTGGAAAACCCGCAAGCCGCTCTCGATGCGCTGAACTCGCTGGGGGTGCCGACCGGGACTGTCAATGTGGAGGCAGTCGGCAACGACCTGAAAGTGCGGGCCAAAAACGAAGCGTCAAAGCTGCTTGGTGACCAGGGCGCGGAACAGGCAGAAAAACCTGGCAGCTCGCTGCTCAGGAACCTGCTCAACAAGCCACAGGATCAAAAACCGGATTAGGACATGTCTGTGAGATGATACGGGTACAGCAAGAGCCGTTTGACATCAGCGAGGAGCTGCGCGCATTGCGCGACGGCAATCACAAGATTGGCGGCACGGCGCTGTTTGCCGGCTCGGTGCGCGATCTCAATCTGGGCGAGCAGGTCTCGGCCATGACACTGGAACATTATCCCGGCATGACCGAAAAGGCGCTGGCGGAAATCGAGGCCGAGGCCAATCAACGCTGGCCGCTGGATGCCAGCGTGATCGTGCATCGCTATGGTCGCATGCTGCCGGGCGAAGACATCGTGCTGGTGATTACCTGCTCATCACACCGCGAAGCTGCGTTTGAAGCCTGCCAGTTTCTGATGGACTGGTTGAAGACCAGGGCGCCGTTCTGGAAGCTTGAAGAAGGCAGTGATGTGGCGCAGGCCAAATGGGTTGACGCGCGAGACAGTGATGACAGTGCGGCAGTCCGCTGGAACAAGCCGGCAAAATGAGCCGCCGGCAACGTCCCTTGTGGCGTACCGCGGTGGACGCGCTGGCGGTTATTGCCCTGACCCTGCTGGCACTGGCCGTGATGGAATTACTGCCCGGAAACAACATTG
>JBDNEZ010000118.1:0-4160 GCA_041690095.1 Anderseniella sp. | reverse complement strand
CGGGCGCAGATGGCGCGGATGCAAGCGCATGCGCTGTTTGCCAGGCCGCGCGAAACGCCAGCGCAGCGCCTCGCCGGCATTCGAAGCACGGCCTGTGCCCTGCAGACAGGGCAGTTACTTCATCCATGAAGAACAATTCCGTGTAGCCGGTACCCATGACCTGGCGCTGGCGGGATTTGAACTCCAGTACGCAGCAGATCCACTGCCTTGAGCCCTGCGTCCTGATCAGCGTCCTGGTGTCCGGGTCATGCAGCCTCCCGCCGCGATTGCCCATCAACATGCCGCGCTCCGGCGAGGCGACAATTTCACCGTCCGGCCTGACCCTGTTCTGCAATGTCATTGGCGGCCTACTTCCGGGTGTTGTGCTGGTTGAGGCGCCGATCGGCGGTCTGGTTCCTGGCCGCCTCGGCGGTGCTGTCACGCCATGCTGCGCCAACAGATTTCATGTGCGCCCGCACCGCGAGTTCAGCCCTGTCGGCATCGCGCGCCAGCACGCCTTCATAGATGGCGCGGTGTTGCTCGAGCAGCGCATTGCGCCCGCCCTTGTGCCGGTACAGCAGATGGCGATTGTAGAACACGCCGTGTTGAAGAAGATTGTAGATTGAGCGCAATGTCTGGATCATCACGATGTTGTGGCTGGCATCGCACACCGCAATGTGCAGTTCGACGTCCAGCCGGGCTTCTTCATCGGAGGCTTCCCTGGCGTGCGCGGCTTCCATGCGCTGCATGATCGAGGTCAGTATTTCATGATCCGCGGAGGTGGCACGAAGTGCGGCCCAGCGCGCAGCCTGGGCTTCGATGCCTTCCCTGAATTCCAGATAATCACCGGTAGCCTTGTCGTGCTTGCCGAAAAGTCCGATGATCGGTTCTGCGAAAATCGAGTTGAGGACACTGGCCACATAGGTGCCGCCGCCGCGACGGGCGGAGAGCAGGCCCGATGTTTCCAGCAGCGCAAGAGCCTCGCGCAGCGTCGGACGCGACACGCCGAATTCACCCGCCAGGTCCCGTTCTGCGGGCAGCTTGTCGCCGGGTCGCAGCACACCTTCCAGTATCAATCGTTCAATCTGGTGCACGATTTCCGATGATACGCGTTCCTGCCCTACAGGGTGAAACATCCAGCCTGCCTCCGGCACAACATGTGTTGGTTCCAGGTGGATCAAACAGGGGACACCTAAATTGGTCAAGTAAATTGCCCAATCGCCAATCTACCCAAACGTCATCTCCAGCAATGCCGGTTTTGCAGTCGACATGATCCGGGCTTGAGTTGAGCGGAAGCTTCGCGCACAAAAAAGCCGGCAGTAAAATCTGCCGGCTTTCATTTGTCTCGGATATCGAAATTACTTGTTCAGGGAAGCCAGGTATGCCGCAACGTCCTTGCGCTGATCTTCCTTCTTCAGCTTGAACGTCATCTTGGACTTGCCGCCGACATAGTCCTTGGGGCTGGCAAGGTATTCAACCAGCTTGGCTTCATCCCAAACGCCGATTTTTTCAGCGGCGGCAGTGATGCCGGGGCCATACTTGTAGTCTTCGACAGACGCCGCCTGGCGACCAACGATGCCGACCAGATGCGGACCAATCTTGTTTTTCTCTTCATCTGCCGTGTGGCAGGCCTTGCACTTCCGGAATACTTTTTCGCCCTTGGCGGCATCGCCGTCGTCTGCCAACGCACTGCCAGCCATGGTTCCAAGTGCTGCAACGGCAGCGATTACAAACTTCAAATTCATTTCAGTTCTCCGGGATCAATCTTCAGTGGGGGGGTCCGCTCTCTCGTGGGTCATATATGAGCATTATGTCAGTATATCGCAACTTCTCAAGAAAGTGAGGATACATGTTGCCACATTACAATATTGTTACAATCCGGCACCGAAGATTGCCGCACTGTGGAATGAATCGTTGAAAAAACCGCCCTGACATGCTGAATGCGCCCACATTCAAGAAAAACCGGGGACTCCCTTAATGGCTGAAACTGTGAAACACGGCGGTCTGACCGTCGCGAAGCACCTCTATGAATTCGTCAACACCGAAGCGTTGCCGGGCACCGGCGTGGAGCCGGACGCATTCTGGGCGGCGGCCGACGACATCGGTCACAAATTCTCGCCGAAGATTGCCAGCGCGCTGCGCAAGCGCAAATCCCTGCAGAACAAGCTCAACCGCTGGCACAGGCAGAATGCCGGCCAGGCCATCGATCCGGCCGCCTATCGCGGTTTCCTGGAAGAAATCGGCTACATAGTGCCTGACAGGGGTGACTGTAAAATTACCACCCGCAATACCGATGACGAGATTGCCCGGGTCGCCGGCCCGCAACTGGTTGTGCCGGTGATGAACGCGCGCTATGCGCTCAACGCCGCCAATGCCCGGTTTGGCTCGCTGTATGACGCGCTGTATGGCACCGACGCCATTTCCGAAGACGGCGGCGCACACCGCGCCGGCGGTTTCAATCCGGTGCGGGGCGAAAAGGTCATCGCCTGGGCCCGCAGGTTTCTCGATGATGCAGCGCCCCTGTTCGGCGGCAGCCATGCCGACGTGACACGCTACTTCATCAAGGGCCGCAAGCTGGCCGTGTCGCTGTCGTCCGGTTCGGTGACCGGGCTGGTCGACAATGCCCAGTTCAAGGGTTTCAAGGGCGACAAGGCCAATCCGGCCTCGATCCTGCTGGTCAACAATGGCCTGCACATCGAGATCGTTATCGATCGCACGCAGGGCATCGGGGCCACCGATGACGCCGGTGTGGCGGATCTGATCATTGAAAGCGCCATGTCCACCATCATGGATTGCGAGGATTCGGTTGCCGCCGTTGATACCGCAGACAAGCTGGTCGTGTATCGCAACTGGCTCGGCCTGATGAAGGGTGATCTCGCCGACACCTTCGACAAGGCCGGCAAGACAGTGACCCGCAAGCTCGTCGCGAACCGCGACTATACCGGTGTCAACGGCAAACCTGTGTCGCTGCATGCACGCTCCCTGATGCTGGTGCGCAATGTCGGCCTGCTGATGACTATCTCCACCATCAAGGACAGCGCCGGCAACGATGTTCCCGAGACCCTGCTTGATGCGCTGATCAACACGGCGATCGGCCTGCATGATGTCGGCCCCAACGGGGTGTCCGGAAACTCCCGCAAGGGCTCGATCTATGTGGTGGTGCCCAAGATGCACGGACCTAAGGAGACAGCTCTGGTCAACCAGCTTTACACGGCGATCGAAAATGCCTTCGGCATGAAGCGCAATACCGTGAAAATGGGCATCATGGACGAGGAGCGCCGCACCACGGTCAACCTTAAGGAATGCATCCGGGCCGCCCGTTCGCGGGTGTTCTTCATCAATACCGGCTTCCTCGACCGCACCGGCGATGAAATCCACACCTCCATGGAAGCAGGTCCGATGATCCGCAAGGCCGACATGAAGGCATCCACCTGGATTGATGCCTATGAGCGCTGGAATGTCGATGTGGGCCTTGAGTGCGGCCTGCCCGGCAAAGCCCAGATCGGCAAGGGCATGTGGGCCATGCCGGACCTGATGGCCGACATGCTGGACCAGAAAATTGAGCACCCGCAAGCCGGTGCCAACACCGCCTGGGTACCGTCACCCACGGCTGCCACGCTGCATGCAACCCACTATCACCAGATCAATGTGGCGGACGTGCAAAAGCAGCTGGCCTCGCGCGACAAGGCCCGGCTGGAAGATATCCTGGCGATCCCGCTGGCACCGAACCCGAACTGGGAGCGCAAGGAAATCCAGAACGAGATCGACAACAACTGCCAGGGTATTCTCGGCTACGTGGTGCGCTGGGTCGGCCAGGGTGTCGGCTGTTCCAAGGTACCTGACATCAACAATATCGGCCTGATGGAAGACCGCGCCACATTGCGGATTTCATCACAGCACCTGGCCAACTGGCTGCGCCACAAGGTGGTTACCCGCTCCAGGGTGATGACCGCCATGAAGAAGATGGCAGCGGTGGTGGACCGGCAGAATGCCGGCGACCCGGCCTACCGCCCGATGGCGGATGATTTCGACACCTCCATCGAGTTCAAGGCAGCCTGTGACCTGGTGTTTGAAGGCCGCAAGCAGCCGTCCGGCTATACCGAGCCGATCCTGCATGCCCGTCGTATCGAGCTGAAGACACAAGCGTAACATTGAAGGAATGACAGCCATGGCCACGAGCT
>JBDNEZ010000117.1:0-8728 GCA_041690095.1 Anderseniella sp. | reverse complement strand
TCAGCAACAGCGACCCATTTCACCGGAGCGATTTTTTCCGCCGGCAAGGCGCGTGTCGTGCCGAGGTACATGTACCACAAGCGGCGCGCACCGCGCCTAGAGCAACATGGGTTCAATTGAACCCATGTTGCTCTAACACTTTGGAAGCGATCAGGATGAATTTAGGTTGATTCAACCCAAATTCATCCTGATCTAGCCGAGTGAACCGCTATGATCCCATGAAATGAGTTGCTGTTACTGAGATCTGGTATTACGCAATTTGCCGGTTCCAGCCGGTGCGGGACGCCGAGCGGATACCGGAGTCGCGATCTTGTCCCGGTCGACCCACTGCAGAATATCGCGATAAACAGTGTCACGCTGCATGTCGTGCAGCAGCATGTGATAACCCTTTTCGTAGATTATCTGCTTTTTGGGTCCCGTCAGTGAAGCCATCACTTTACGGCTGGGAGCCTCGGGAACCACTTGATCTTTCAGGCCATACAGATACAGGACCGGCATGGTGATGTCGGGAGCTGCTGCAGCGGCCTCGTCCATCAGCGTTACCAGACCGTACAGCGTGTCAAAGCGGCTTTGCTTCAGATTATGCCTGTCGTTCGAATACGCCTTGAGCCACGCGATATTATCACTTGGCCAGATTTCCAGCTGTGAACCGGTCGCCGTCTTGTCAGGCACCGTGTGAGCCGTAACCCATAGCGCCGATTTCAGGATTGGATTCATGGATCGCCAGCCCCAGATGGCCGGTGCAACCAGTACAAGTCCATCGGCACCAAGACGATGATCAACAGAAGCTTTCATGGCAACCGCACCACCCAGTGAAGTGCCGACAACATACAGTGGCACACCCGGGTGTTGTCGGCGCACCAGTTGAACAAAGCCGCTCAAATCCCTGGCCATGACATCGCCGCCCGCCCATTTGCCAAGTCGCGCGGCGTCAGCACGTCCAAAACCGCGCTGGTCATAGGCATAAACAGAAATGCCTCGCTCGGAAAACCACGGGCCCGGCAACTGGAAACTGCCCGCATATTCATTGAAGCCATGTACCGCCACGAATACGGCACGCGGGGTCGCGGCTCTCCAGCTGGAGACCTGCAGGCGCTCACTGTCGGCGGTTGTGTATTCAGTATCGTTCAGACTGGCGACGCCGATGATCGGTCCGGTATCAAGCAACTCAGGCTTGGCGCAAGCGCTCACGACGGCACACAGCGCAAGGCACAAAGCGATGATTGCTGAACGATTGAGTTGCATGCCACTTCCTGTATCACGATGGCCGGGCCAAACGGGAACGTCTCCACAAGTCAAGACACAAGCGCCTTAATATCTGCTTTCAATACGGGAAGAAGCTCCGCCTCAAACCACGGGTTTTTCTTCAACCACCCGGTGTTTCGCCAGGACGGATGCGGCATGGGGATGACCGATACCGGTTTCATATCATGATATTGTCGCCAGTTTCTGACCGTTTCGGTCAATGTGGGTTTCTGCCGACGGCCCAAATGCCATTGCTGGGCATACATGCCGATCGCCAGAACCAGCGCAACCTGCGGCATCGCCAGCATCAGGCTATCACGCCAATGCGGTGCGCATTCGGTGCGCGGCGGCAAATCGCTTCCCCTGGCATCAAGACCAGGGAAACAAAAACCCATGGGCACGATGGCCAGTTGGTCAGGGTTATAAAAAATATCTTCGCCAACACCCATCCAGTCACGAAGCCGGTCTCCGGACGGGTCGGTAAACGGTCTGCCCGATGCATGCACCCTTGTGCCCGGCGCCTGCCCGGCAATCATGATCCGGGCGGTGGATGACACCTGCAGTACCGGGCGCGGTTCGTGGGGCAATTGTGGCTTGCCGGGCGCTGGGCAGTCACGGCACACCCTGCAGTGCCGAACCTGCAAAGCCAGCGCGTCAAGGGTGTGCCGCACTACGCCGTCGCGCTTGGACGTGCGGAGACTTCAGCATGCCAGCGCCTCAGATGGATGTGCTCATCAGTCAGGGAAACCCGCGCCACGCGCATGAAGTCAACTGCACACAAGGCGTCAATATCTGCCACGGAGAAACTTTCCCCTGCAATGAATTGCCTGGATGCAAGTTCATCGTTGAGGAGGTCCAGCATGGTCTTGATGCGTCCGACATTCACTTCGCCCCACTCCTTGACCTGCGGAACTTCCAGGTGCGCCATTTTGGGGTGTGAATGGCGGAATGCAAATGCAATCGGATGCATCAATTGCAGCTCAACGCGACGCTGCCACATGTCAATCATGCCGATGTCCAGAGGTGTCGCGCCGAACAAGAACGGCTCAGGATGCAGAGCTTCGAAATATCTGCAGATCGCCATCGCTTCGGAAATGCAGGTGCCGTCATCCAGTTCCAGTATCGGAATACGCATGAATGGATTGCGCGTCACCATATCTGAAGTTTTGTGTTCCTCCTGCATGATGTCGATGTGACGGCGCTCAACCTCAACACCCTTTTCCGCCAGAAAAATCCGTACCCGGCGCGGATTTGGTGCCCGGTTGTCTTCTATCAGTATCATGCCCGTCTGCATCCTTTCCTGAGTGGTTCGGCTTTAGGTGATGACCTGATTGAGCTGCCATCTTTGCGGTTTGATAACCATTGCTGCAAGTACGTTCTTAAGCAATTTTATCCATGATCAACAACTCCATTGCCCAGCATTGTGGCAAATCAGGGATAAAAAGCGAACTTGACACTAAACGCCGAATTTCGACCAGAACATTCCCTTGCCGCGCCTTACACGGCCAATGCGGCACCGGGTAGCGTTTGGGAACCTGATCTTCTGACACTGTTTGTTCGGAACCAAATCAGGGTTTCGCTGGCAATGCCGATACTGGCGTTATTCCTGTTGGCAGGCATCTACACATGGACGAACTGGCTGGCTGCTGCAAGCTGGTTCGCCAGTTACCTGACAGCTCAGGCCATACAGTATTATCTTTGCCACCTGTATGAACAGGCACGCAAGGGCAACATCCAGTCCAAGGAATGGATTGGCATGCTGTGCGCGTCCGAAACGCTGATCGCGGTTTGCTGGATGATTCCGCTATATGCCTACTGGGAACCAGGCAACCAGGCACAGCATATTTACTTCGTATCCATCACGCTGGCAGCCATTGCCGCCAGGGTACTGACTGCCGGTAATTACATGCCGATCATTCTGGCTGGCACCGGCATTATTGCCCTGGCAACGATGGCGCGATGTCTTTTGGAGACCGGCACAGTGTACATCACGCTGGCTTCGATAGTTATAATGGCGGAAATCTTCTTTGTGCAGCTTGTTCGCCGCCTTCAGGATACGGCGCAGGAAATGCTGGTTTTCAAGGCAGAACGCGAAGCTCTCATCGGCCAACTTGATGGTGCGCTGTGCGAGGCTGACACCGCGCGTAGCAAGGCTGAGGAAGCCAACCTCGCAAAGTCCCGGTTTTTGGCGACCATGAGCCATGAGCTGCGCACGCCGCTCAATGCCATACTTGGATTTTCAGAAATCCTCAGCAAGGAAATGATGGGCCCGCATTCCGTACCCGTCTACAAGTCATACTCCGATGACATCTACTATTCCGGGGACTACCTGCTCAAACTGATCAATGATATTCTGGACTTGTCGCGCATTGAAGCCAATCGCAGTGATCTGCAAACCGAGCCCGTTGATCCTTGTGCCCTGGCACGCGAAAGTGCGGAACTCTTATCCATTCAAGCTTCGCAAAAGGCGCAAACGATACAGTTTGACTTTCCGGTTCAGCCAGTACGATTGCTGGGTGACAACCGAGCGCTTCGCCAGATATGGCTGAACCTGTTGTCGAACGCAGTGAAGTTTGCCCCGAATGCAAGCACCATCTGCGTCAGCATCCGGCAGAAGACCAATGGCTCGGCAGTCTTGAGCGTTGCTGACAATGGGCCCGGCCTGCACGCTGACGAACTCGACGTCATGCGCACTGCGTTTGTCCGCGGTGCCTATGCCCGAAAAAAGGCAATCCATGGTGCCGGCCTGGGATTGTCAATTGTCAATGGTCTGGTTGAACTGCACGAGGCAAAACTGTCATTGAAAGCCAACCATCCGGCCGGATTGATTGTCAGCGTTGAATTTCCGCCGCACAAGGTTTTGGGCACTGTGCGAGCAACCCTTGCCGATGCCAACCAGTCAATGCCGCAAACCCAACGCCGGTTGATTGAAGTGACATCCTGCTAGAGCAACATGAGTTCAATTGAACCCATGTTGCTCTAGCACACTGCAAAAACCATCCTGATCCTGGGTGTGATGACAATCATTATACTTGTCGACCGGCATCTTCAAACAGCGAGATCACATCTGCCACTACAGCGGCTGCCAGTGCGCCTGAAGTCCCGTCGAGATCATCATAGCTGCCGGACAACAGGACAGGCCGTCCAAGAGCTTCACAGAGTCGCAAGCTGTCGGGATGCATATCGCAGCATGAGGTAATGCAATGGTCTGCGGTCCCTTTGCGCAAAGCTTCCAGCAGCAGCGCCACGCAAACCGCCTGCGAGCCGTCCACAATCACCGGAACCCTTTGCAACCGTGCCGCCACAATTGCCCCGGCGATGGCCGCGGCTTCCCGCCCGCCCAGCCGGCGAAGCACCTCCAGCGGTGATCGCAGATGAGCCCTGTGCGTGGCAATGGCGCGGCCGACGATGTCAATTTCAGCCGAATGGCGCAACTCATCGAGAGACCGGTCTTCTCCAAGCAGTGCGGTCGCCATAGCAGTAATTGAGGCATGACCACCGGCCGCAATCGCGCGTACCACCAGCAGATCACAACCGTCTGTTGTTGCCTCCATACCGTAGGCGATGGTTGCTGCACAATCGTTTTCGGCCATCGCTGCAGCTGCCGAGAAATCTTCCAACGGCAATTCAGGCGCCAGTTCAAAAACCTTCAGTCCAAGCTCCGCTCGATCGCAGGCCTGGGCAACCGGGCCGGAACGAGCCTGGACTGACGCAATCAATTCGACAACCTGATTGACCTGCAATCCGTCAGGCAAGCCTCCAGCCACCGCATGAGACGCAGCAAATAACGCAACCACAGGGCGTCGGATTTTTGGTATAGTCTGCCCCTGCCAGCCTGCCATCCAGGTCGCGATTTCGGCAGCCCGGCCGCCTGGTTGCTGTATCGTTGCCGACAACACATTGGCCGCATGCTGGTCGAAACCCGGCAGGTCTGCCACCAGCGCGCGAATATCATCAAACGGCAACAGGCCCAGGTTCTGGTTGACTCGCGACATGGCAACTCAATTCTGATCAATGCTGCCGGCTAGGCAAAAAACATTCAACCTTCGCTTAGCATTGTTTCATGTGGGCAAACAACTTATCGGGCGTCGGCTGGTTGTTCTTTAATACGGCCGAACAGCTTGCTTCGCTTTGCTCAGGCCGATCTCTGGGCCCCGAATACCCGTAATAATGAATTCCAGTCCGAAGCACTCCAAAGCCGAGGCAACGCCGCCTGACCAATCGAACTCATTGACTCCTCCGCCAACCCGGTGATGGATCTGTCCATAGCATCGCGAACGCACATTCAACCATTTTTGAGCCGTCGCGTTGAAGCCGTCAAACAAAGTCAGCTACTATCACATGGCTATGGAATTGTCTTACTGGTCCCATGCCATTTGCAGAATACGGGAGTCCAGGAAACCTTGCGAAGCGCCGGAGCGATCGACCGACATCAATGTGTCTTGACCGATATGGATTCTGATACCACCCATCACAGTGTGGTTGGTGTGTTCATAGCCCACTTCGTCTTCACTGTACCCCATATAGGCGCCAAACCAGCTGACCCTCGCATCGTCTGGTTTATACTCCACTTCGGCACGCCAGAACGGCATATCAACCGGCGTGTCAGTATACTCATCACCACTTAAAAAACCGCCGGATGCTTCAAGCTTCAGGTTCGGGTCAAAGAAATAGCGCGCTCCACCGCGAACAAAATACGTGTCGGTAAATGCCTCAGCTTCTGCGGCACTCCACGTGTCCATAAATCCTCCCTGCACAAACACAGTCAACATGTCCCAATAAACGGCGCCTTCGCCACCTATAACCCATTGATTCGGTGCAGTGTCGGCCCCTGATTGCCCAAGCGCTACAAACCCGCCGAAAGCACCGAAGTAACCGCGCTCGGTGCTTCGCCATCCCGTGTGCACAAGCATTTCGATTGCATTTCCCGTGTCATCGTCCGGAGCATTTCTGAAAAAACTAAAATTACCATCTATCTGCAAAGTGTAGTTATCGTTGAGCCAGAAATTTACGCTGCCGCCGCCGCCGCCGCCAGTATAGTTGTCGTTGGCATCGGAATCGTTGGATCCGTATGCCACGGCACTAGAATAAGAACCATATATCTCAACAACGCCACTAGTTCCCAGCGTTTGCGCATCAGCTTCAAAGTCAGTTGTCGACCCAACTGTCTTACGTAGTGGAGGTGCTGGATCGACCTGCTTCTGCTGGGCCAAAGTTGAATAATCCGGGCATCCTTCAACACCGTAAGTCTTGCTGCTGTAACCAAGTTCTGTGGCAAATTTCTTGTCTTCACCGGCAAGTTCCGACCAGGACTTGCTATATGAAGCCGGATAGGCAGTTTCGTCAGAACCATCCCAAACCGGTTTCGTCCAACCCAAACCTGACCATGCTGATTGTTCGGCAGAGTTGAAATCATTCCATGCCATTTCACTCCAGGAACACAGATTGGCGGGAATGCGCACACCGTCATCGCCATGTGATCGACCTGACGTGGCTGCAGCTTGTGTCGTTGTGGTTGTCGGCGCAACTGTCTCACGTAGCGCAGGTGCTGGATCGACCGGCTTCTGCTGGGCCAAAGTGGAGTAATTCGGGCATTCTTCAACGCCGTACGTCTTGCTGCTGTAACCGAGCTCTGTGGCAAATTTCTTGTCTTCACCGGCAAGTTCCGACCAGGACTTGCTATATGAAGCCGGATAGGCAGTTTCGTCAGAACCATCCCAAACCGGTTTCGTCCAACCCAAACCTGACCATGCTGATTGCTCTGCAGAGTTGAAATCATTCCATGCCATTTCACTCCAGGAACACAGATTGGCGGGAATGCGCACACCGTCATCGCCATGTGATCGACCTGACGTGGCTGCAACTTGTATCGTTGTGGTCATAACAGCGAACGCAATGGATATTGCGAACATGAGATATCTCATTTCAATTGCTCCTGTAGGGATTCGCAAATATTGCCGATACGTAAGCAATTTCAACGTCCATCGCCCATCCGGTTTCCAGATTCAGAAACCCAGCGAACTATTAACCATCATGATTACCAAAAATTTAACGGACAGCGCCGTTGTCATAAGAAACGGCCAGTTCGTGTCCGGAAGTGCAAAAGCCAGCCCGATATATTGGTCCGGCCAAGGTCGGCCAGGCCAAAGTCAGAACAGGTCAGAACTGATTATTGGGATACAACCAAAGGCAACCGTCGTTTTTTATTGGTTCGCACCACCATCACAACCGATAACCATATTCTCTTTCAAGAGATGCGCCGCCCCCGTTCCAGTTTGCTGGAAGGGCAAGGTTTCAGATAAAGTCGAATCTTCTACCCGTGATCAGCAACAAGCTCCGCATTTCGTTAACCTTGTTCGTTCACAGCGCGTTTGCCATTCCCGGCTAATCTCCCCTCAACGTTTTTACCGAGAGGGAATTGTCATGCATGCGTGGGTTGGCTTCTTTTTTAGCTGTACGATGATCATTGTGGCCGCTTTGGGCAAATCGGGCTACAATTGGCTGCCTGACACGATGGCGGCAACACCGGCCTTGGACTTCATGTTCCTGATCGGATGTGCCGGGTTTGGTGCAGGCCTTGCCATGATCGCACCGAGTTATTCAACTGCGCGCTTAGCGTCTCTGTGGTCATCGGCAGCACTGGTATTCGTGGTGCTGTTGGCCAATATTGACAGTTTGAACCCGTACGGCACCTCGAACCATACCGCCAGACCTGCAGTTATTGTTGCCGCGCAGCCCGACCTGATGCAGCCCAATGTCAAGCTTGTGCTGAAACAGACCATCCATGAGGACAACTGGGTGCCGTTTAAGGATTTCGAACGCCGGGTCAGTGCGCTTGAACGCCGCCAGCGAGCGTTGCCGGCAAACATGGATTCCGATGAGATGGCTCCACAAAAAGCCCTAAACTCCGAGCAATAGCATTGTTTAATTCACCCGTCCTTTGATGAGAGATATTGCGCTTTGGATGCTGTGCGTGCTACGCGGCAGGTGATATAGCCCATCTGTCATTTATGGACTCCAGGCATTTCATGAGCGATCGCCGAACTCCCGCAATCCAGTCTCCGTGCATCCAGCTTTGCGTCATGGAGCCGGACAGCGGTTTTTGCATGGGCTGTGGTCGGACCCGCGATGAGATTGCCAGGTGGATTAGCCTGTCGCCGACCCAGCGCGAAGCGGTGATCGAGCAACTGAACGGGAGACTAGTGAATCTCACCCGCAATAAATGCCGCAAGGGTGGGCGCCGCAGCCGGCTGGCAGACGCCGGTTAGGCGCTTGTTGACCCAGATACCAAAAGGAAACCCTTGATGCTTGCCAAACCTCGTGCCGATCTGGTTCCCAACACGCCGGACTACGAACGTCTGCCGCTGGTCAAGGCCACCGGATTTCGCGAATACGATGCGCGCTGGTTGTTTGAAAAAGAGATCAATCTCTACGGTATTCAGGCGTTGGGTCTTGGACTTGGTACCTATCTGCATCAACGCGG
>JBDNEZ010000116.1:0-6682 GCA_041690095.1 Anderseniella sp. | reverse complement strand
GTCGCGCGAAATGATCAGTCGCATGATTTCATTGGTGCCTTCAAGAATTTGATGCACGCGCAGGTCGCGCAAGTATCGCTCAACCGGATAGTCCTGCAAATATCCGTATCCACCAAACATCTGCAGTGCATCATTGACCACTTGAAAACCTGTATCGGTTGCCTTGAGTTTCGCCATGGCTGCAAATCGGGTGGCTTGCGGGTGCTTGTCATTTACCTTCTGGGCAGCGGCATAAAGCAGTATTCGGGCGGATTCGAGCTCTGTCTGCATGTCGGCCAGCCGGAACTGTAAAGCCTGAAACTCACAGATCGCTTTGCCGAAGGCTTTTCTGGTCTTCATATAATCGATTGCGTAATCAATGCAGGCCTGAGCGCCGCCAATAGAACAGGCTGCAATATTCAGTCTGCCGCCATCCAGACCCGCCATGGCAATCCGGAAACCATTGCCCTCGCCGCCAATCAGGTTTTCTGCCGGGACCCGGCAGTTGTCGAAGTTCACCTGAGCGGTGGGTTGGGAATGCCAGCCGAGCTTTTTCTCGTTCGCGCCAAAACTGAGCCCCGTGGTGCCATCCTCTATCATGATGCAGGAGATGCCGTTTGGCGTGTCGTCGCCTGTGCGCACCATTGTCAGGTACAGATCATTGGCCCCTGCGCCGGAAATAAAGGCCTTGGATCCGTTCAGGACATACTGGTCGCCATCCTTCACAGCCCTGGTGCGTAGCGCAGCCGCGTCCGAGCCTGAGCCCGGTTCGGTCAGGCAATAGCTGGCAATCTTGTTCATTGCCGTCATGTCCGGCAGAAACTTCTCGCGCTGATGTTGCGTGCCGTAACTGTCGATCATCCAGGCTGCCATATTATGAATGGAGATAAACGCTGCTGTTGAAGGGCATGCCCTGGATAGCTCTTCGAAGATCAGTACGGCATCCAGGCGTGACAGATTTGACCCGCCAACATCTTCTTTCACGTACAACCCGCCAAATCCCAGGGCGGCGGTCTGGACAATGGTATCGCGCGGGAAGATGAACTCTGCATCCCACTTGGCGGCATGCGGAGCCATCTCATCGGCAGCAAAGGAAGCTGCGAGGTCGCGAATGGCACGTTGTTCTTCTGTGGGTTCGAAATTCACTGTCTTGACCTCTACCTGCTGGTTTCCATCCTGTAGCTTTGATAGGACCACATTCACCGAACCGTCAACATCACTAGCGACTGACAGACACATGGTGCATAGTTGACGGGTACCAATCCATGAGAACCCTGCATCGATGACCTACCCTCGTTCCAAAACCCTGCATACGCTTGCACAATCACCCAACGGCGTGGAGACCACTCCCGGTTATCCAGCCACCCGGCTGCGTCGCACAAGACAGGCAGACTGGTCGCGCCGGCTGGTTCGGCAATCCGTGCTTACGCCGGATGATTTGATCTGGCCGGTTTTTGTGATGGGCGGGAAAAATCAACGCGAGCAGGTGTCGTCCATGCCCGGTGTGGAACGCCTCAGCATCGATCTTGCGGTTGCTGCCGCGAAAGAGGCCCGTGATCTGGGCATCCCGGTAATGGCCGTGTTTCCCAATACGCCGCCCGAAAAGCGCTGCGCAGAAGGCCGCGAGGCAATGAACCGGGACAATCTGGTTTGTACGGCGGTCCGCGCCATCAAGGACGCGGTGCCGGACATCGGTATCATGACCGACGTTGCCCTGGACCCCTATACGACGCACGGCCATGATGGTCTGCTTCAGGACGGGCGTATTCTCAACGACGAAACCATTGAAATCCTGGTTGCCCAGTCACTGGTGCAGGCCGCAGCAGGTTGTGACATTATTGGTCCGTCAGACATGATGGACGGACGGATTGCCGCCATTCGAACGGCCCTGGAATCATCGGGCTTACAAGATGTGATGATCATGGCTTATACGGCCAAATACGCGTCGGCGTTCTATGGGCCATTCCGGGATGCTGTCGGCTCATCGGGGACTTTGGCCGGTGACAAGAAAACCTACCAGATGGATTTCGCCAACATCGATGAGTGCATCCGGGAAGCTGAATTGGACATTGCCGAAGGCGCTGACATGATCATGGTCAAACCAGGTATGCCATATCTTGATGTCGTGACGCGTCTGAAGTCCGAATTCGGCGTTCCCACCTTCGCCTACCAGGTGTCGGGTGAATACGCGATGTTGATGGCTGCAATCCAGAACGGCTGGCTTGATGGTGAAAAAGTCATCATAGAGGCGCTGCATGCTTTCAAGCGAGCCGGCGCAGACGGTGTGCTGACATATTTCGCGCGCGATGTGGCACGCAAACTCAATAGCTGATCAGGAAAAACACTGGATGGGCAACACGGTTATCAGACTGCTTCCAGGCGGTGATCCGGTCACCGGCATGCAGCCATCGGAATTGACAGCTCCGGACGCCTTCACGAGCGATGATCACACCGAACTCAACCACACATTTTTCACCACACCGGATGAAACCGTTTTGTCAGGCGTTTGGGAATGCGCTCCTTGCCGGGAGGAAATTGCCAGCTACCCGGTGCACGAAATGATGACGATTATATCAGGCGTCTTGACGGTCACCAATGCCGACGGGCATCCGGAGACTTTCAGGGCCGGCGATACGTTTTATATTGCCAAGGGTGCAAAGTGCATCTGGCATATCGAAGAGACGCTGCAAAAGTTTTACATGATCGTGGAGTGATGCTGTCCATCAAACAGGAAATGCATCCACGGTTGCGTAACTCAACTGTCCAAGACCATTGAAGTCTGTGCGCAATGCATTCGAGTACGCGCCCATCCAGCCAAACACCACATAGTCACCTTCATCAATCGCTTCCGGCAACTCGATCGTGACCGGCAAGACGTCAAGACTGTCGCAGGTTGGACCAAAAATGGTGAATGCTCGACCTGCACCGTCAATTCTGGATCCGTCTGATTTGTACGCGACAACCGGTGGCGCAACTGCCGAAAACTTTATCTCGTTCATGGCGCCGTAGATGCCATCGTTCAGATAAAGACTGTCATGCTTGCGCAGGTGTACCTGCGCAATCGAGGCACCGCCACTCCACGCCAGCGCTGATCCTGGCTCACAGTTGAGATCAACGCCTCTCATGTGCTCTGCCTTTGCCGCCCTTATGGCCACAAAGAAATCTTCCAGGCATCGGTTATGCGGCATCAGCACCGATGGATAGCCACCGCCCAGGTTTGCATATTTCAATGACACGCCGGCCGCGTCCGCACACTGCGCGCCCATTGCCATGGCGCCATTCCAAGCTGCCGGATTGGGCGCCTGCCAACCCACGTGCATCGCCACGGCCACATCGAATCCCAGCTCTGCGGCCTGCCGCATCAGGCGTGTTGCTGTTTGTCCCTCGCAGCCGAATTTCGAGTTCAAATCAACTGCGGAGTCCGGATTGGCTTTGGCGATACGGACTTCGACAGTGCAATCGCGCTGGCATATATCAGCGAGCTTGACCAACTCGCTTGCATGGTCGACAACAAAGTCCCGCACCCCCAGATATTGATAGGCCAAGTCAATGTCGGCGCGTGACTTGACCGGATGATTGAACGCACAGTGCGCGTCTCCCAATTGTTCGCGTACCAGTTTGATTTCAGCAATTGAGGCAACATCAAATCCCTTTACGCCGCCCTGCGTCAGCCAGTGCAAGACAGCCGGGTGCGGGTTTGCCTTTACCGCGTAGTGAACATCTCCCGGGAATCCGGTTGCAAACCGCTCTGCTTCGCCCCGAAACGAACCCGGGCAAAAGCACATGACAGGTTGGTCCGGTGCTGTCGATGTCAGCAATTCATCGACAGACCGGTAATGCGGCAGCGCCATGGTGTCTGGACCCTACTTGTCTTTGTCGAGCAGCGCGATGAGGCTGGAAGTATCCCAGCGGCCGCCACCTTTGGCCTGGACCCGTGCATAAAACTGGTCAACCAGCGCGGCCACCGGCAACTGTGATTTATTGTTCCGCGCCTCATCCAGGCAAATGCCCAGGTCCTTGCGCATCCAGTCTACTGCAAAACCGAATTCGAATTCACCGGCGATCATGGTCTTGTAGCGGTTTTCCATCTGCCAGCTGCCTGCTGCGCCTTTGGAGATCACGTCCACCACGGCTTCCATGTCGAGACCGGCATTCTTGCCGAAATGAATGGCTTCAGACAAACCTTGCACGAGGCCGGCAATGGCAATCTGATTGCACATCTTGGCAAGTTGTCCTGCACCGGGACCACCCAGCAACCGGCAGCTTTTGGAGAAACAATCGATGAGGCTCTCCGCCTTGTCATAATCTGCCTGCTCACCGCCACACATCACTGTCAATGCACCATTCTCGGCGCCTGCCTGTCCACCGGATACCGGTGCATCAACAAAACCGACACCGCGCGCGGCCGCCGCCACCTGCAGTTCGCGCGCCACATCAGCGGACGCAGTGGTATTATCCACGAAGACCGCACCTTTTTTCATCGCTTGGAACGCGCCGTCAGGTCCGATCGTGACAGACCGCAAATCCTCATCATTGCCTACACAGGCAAATACGAAATCTGCGCCTTTCGCCGCCTCTCTCGGGGTCAATGCATGCGAGCCGCCGTGTTCTGCAACCCACTTCTCGGCTTTGGCAGTGCTGCGATTATAGACCACCACTTCGTGCCCCCCCTTGGAGACCAGGTATCCTGCCATGGGATACCCCATAACACCCAAACCGATCCATGCTGTACGAACGCCCATGCCTCAAAACCCTTTCAAGCAAATCTATTTGTTGGATTGATTGCTATTGGTATTCGCTTTAAGCCAGCCATTCAATCCACATCACCCTCCAGTTTCAGCAGGCAGGATGACGATTACCTTTAAAGACATAGAACACGCCGCGTTGACTATCGCCGGCAAGGTGCCACACACGCCATTTGTGCAGGCATCCACTTTGTCTGCCCTGACCGGCGTCAATGTGATGTTGAAACTTGAAACACTGCAGACAACCAATGCGTTCAAAGTGCGCGGCGCCTTGAACAAACTGTTGTCTCTGACTCCCGAAGAGCGTGAACGTGGCGTCATCGCCCTGTCGGCAGGCAACCATGCACAGGCAGTGGCATATCATGCGACGCAACTCGGTATTGCCGCGACTATCGTGATGCCGGAAACAACGCCGTGGACCAAAGTGGAACGAACCCGCCATTTTGGTGCGACGGTTGCACTGGCCGGTGAAACACTGGCTGAAGCACGCGACCACCTAAACCTTCTCATAGAACAGCAAGGCCTGGTGCTGGTTCATCCCTACAATGATCCACTGGTCATGGCCGGCCAGGGCACAATCGCACTCGAAATGCTGGCTGATGAGCCAGACCTCGACAGCTTGATCATCCCGATTGGCGGCGGCGGACTGATCAGCGGCATGGCGCTGGCAGCCAAAACAATCAGGCCGGAGATTGAAATCATCGGCGTACAGCTGGAACGCTATCCGTCCATGCACGCAGCAATCTACAATACCGGTGCCGAATGCGGCGGCTCGACGCTGGCTGAAGGTATTGCTGTGCGCGATGTCAGCGAGACTGCGGTCGAACTGTGCAAAACCATGGTCGATGACATTGTGCTGGTTGGCGAAAGCGCGGTCGAAAAAGCTGTCGTCACTTTGCTGTCGCAGGAAAAACTGCTGGCCGAGGGCGCTGGTGCGGCCGGCGTGGCTGCACTGCTGCAAGACCCGACACGCTGGACAGGCAAGAAAGTGGGGTTGGTTGTCTGTGGTGGCAATATTGATCAACGCATGCTCGCTTCGCTGATAGTGCGCGAACTTGGCCGGGACAATCGAGTGATTTCGCTCAGATTTCGCATAGAGGATCGACCCGGCGTTCTAGGCCTCATTTCAACTGCACTCGGTGAACAGAAAGCCAACATTCTGGAGGTGCATCACCAGCGCAATTTTCTTGACGTGCCTGCCAAGGGTGCAGTGCTGGAAATCACCATTGAAACACGCGGACCCGATCATACAGACGAGATCATGGCTTTCATGCGCAGTCAGACCTATATTGCGAAAGTTTCACAACTGGGTGTCGTTGAGTAAACTCGAGTGCAGGATGATTGCATTGTTGACAATCGCGGCTACACATTTAACCCTTGCATCAGGTCGGTCGCTCAATGTCCTTTGACCGATTGCAAATACGCAAAAACAAACGGATTGCCCTACCTTGAGTGTTGAGCGCCGAAATTTCCCGCAGTTTTTCATAACTGCACCGGCACCCTGCCCTTATCTAGAAGGCCAGCAGGAGCGAAAGGTGTTCACCCATCTGATCAATGCAGATGCCCGGCAGCTTCACGATACCTTGGCACAAGGCGGTTTCCGCCGATCCCAGAACATTGCCTATCGTCCCGCCTGCGACGGTTGCGCGGCTTGCGTATCCGTGCGCGTGCCAGTCGCCCGGTTTGAGTGGACAAAATCGTTCCGGAAATTGTTGCGGCGCAATCGCCATGTTGCAGGCAGCAGCATGCGGGCAAAGGCGACTACCGAACAATATGCCGTATTCAGGCGCTACATTGACGAACGCCACGGCAGTGGCGGCATGTCCGATATGTCCATGATGGATTATTCAGCCATGGTGGATGAAAGCTTTGTCGAAACCCGTCTGATTGAATACCGCCTCGCTGCGCAACCGACACTGTCCGGTCCGGACGGACGCAGGGGCGAGCTTATCGCCCCG
>JBDNEZ010000115.1:0-6105 GCA_041690095.1 Anderseniella sp. | reverse complement strand
CGGCATGGTAGGCGTCAACGAGATGCTGCTGGCAACGGCGGAAGCGCCGTTTGGCGGTATCAAGGAAAGCGGCATGGGGCGCGAAGGCGGGTCGCTTGGCATTCATGACTATCTTGAGCCAAAATATGTCAAGATGAAGCTTTAGAGCATGTTTCACTTAGATGGGAGCGTTTGATGGAATCAAATCAGTTCACTCGGCCAGGCGCAAAGCGAAGCGCGATGTGGTGCATCGGACAAGCTTTGCAACAACGCCGATGGGCTGATTTGGTCCACGAGATCAGGATGATTTTTGGTTGTCCAACCAAAACTCATAAACCTGATCGCATTCAAGGAGGTAGATCAACTTTATGGGTTCAGTTGAACCCATGTCGATCTACAGGCCGTTTTTCTGCGCCCGCTGGGCTGCGTTACGGCCTCCTTGTGGTCAACCAGACCACGGCGGAACCCGTGCCTTGCCAGCAAACGCAGAAAACCGGTCAAACGCTTCCATCTAAGTGAAACATGCTCTAACAGGATACCTGCCGCAACATGTCAGATGAAAAAGAGTTCGGTCTCGCCAAGGGACTGACCAACTATGGTGATCGCGACTTTTCGATCTATCTTCGCCGGTCTTTCGCAAGCTCGATGGGGTATTCGCGCGACATGCTGTCGAAAAGAATCGTCGGCATTGCCTACACGCCGTCCGGGTACAATAACTGCCATCGGCATTTCCCGGAAATGCTGGAAGCGGTCAAGCGTGGTGTTTTGACAGCCGGTGCACTGCCGGTGGAATTTCCGACGATTTCCCTCGGCGAGGTTTTCCTCAACCCGACCAGCCTGAAATTTCGCAACCTGATGTCCATGGACACCGAGGAGATGATCCGGGCGCAACCGATGGATGCGGTGGTGCTGATGGGCGGTTGCGACAAGACGGTGCCGGCGCAGTTGATGGGGGCAATGTCGGCTGACCTGCCGGCGGTGCAGATTGTTGCAGGACCGATGATGACGTCGCGCCATGGCGAAGAGCGGCTTGGGGCATGCACCGACTGCCGCCGGTTCTGGGGCAAGTACCGGGCCGGCGAGATTGATGCTGAGGAAATCGACACTGTCGAAATGCGGCTGGCAACGACGGCGGGCACCTGTGCCGTCATGGGAACGGCGTCCACGATGGCGTGTATTGCCGAGGCGCTGGGCATGTCACTGCCCGGCACTGCTGCGATTCCGGCTGTACATGCCGACCGTTTGCGCGCGGCCGAAGCAACAGGTGTTGCTGCGGTCAAGCTGATCGCTCAACCGATCCGGCCGTCGCAGATCATTACACGGGAAAGTGTCGAGAACGCCCTGCGGGTATTGCTGGCACTGGGCGGCTCGACAAACGCCATCGTGCATCTCACTGCAATTGCAGGCCGGGCGGGTATCGATGTCCCCCTGACATGGCTGAACGAACTGTCCGAAACCACACCGGTTCTGGTCAATCTGAAACCGGTCGGATCGCATTATATGGAAGACTTCTTCTATGCCGGCGGCCTTGGGGCTGTGCTGCGCGAGTTGAAGCCATTGTTGAACCTCGACTGCCTGACCGTCACCGGCGATACGCTGGGCGACCGGATCAACCAGCCCTCAGAGGCAGTTGACCGGAAGGTTATTTCCAGTGCGCAGGCGCCGTTGGAACCCAAGGGCGGCCTGGTTGCCCTGTTTGGTTCGCTGGCGCCGAAGGGGGCAATTCTGAAACGTTCTGCCGCCGATAAAACGCTGTTTGAAAAGGAAGGCCGGGCCGTTGTTTTCAGTTCGCTGGAAGATCTGGCCGCTCGCATTGATGATCCGGACCTGGATGTCACGGCAGATGATTTCCTGGTGCTGCAGAACGCCGGTCCGACAAGCCCGTCAGGCATGCCGGAGGCGGGTTATCTGCCGATCCCGAAGAAACTGTCGTCGAAAGGCGTCAAGGACATGGTGCGGATTTCAGATGCCCGCATGTCGGGAACGGCGTTCGGCACGATCGTTTTGCACGTTACCCCTGAAGCCGCCCAGGCCGGACCCCTGGCCCTGGTGCAAAATGGCGATCGCATTCGCCTTTCGGTTGAAAACAAGACGATTGACTTGCTGGTCGATGAGCCCGAACTTGACCGCCGCAGGGCAGGTTACCAGTCCTGCGCGCGCGATACGGCGACGTTGCGCGGCTACGACAAACTCTATGCCGAACAGGTGCTGCAGGCCGACGAGGGTTGCGATTTCGCCTTCATGAAGCCGGTGCCGGATGCCTGATGCCGGCTTCAGGTGGGTCGTGCTGTTCGGCTGCTGGCTGTTGTATTTTGTGTTTGGCCTGAGCATTACGAGCCTGGCGCCGCTGGTGCCGGAAATCACTGCCGAGCTCAATCTGAGCCTTGCCGACATGGGCATGGTGCTGGGAGCCTGGCAGTTCATCTATATCTTTCTCGCCATTCCGGTCGGTTTCGCGTTGCAGCGGCTGGGTGCCGGCAAAATGCTGATACTGGCAGCGGTGATTATTGCGGTGTCCGGTATCTGCCGGTCTCTGGCTGCCGGACACTGGTCGCTGCTGATGGCGGTTGCACTGTTCGGCCTTGGGGGGCCGATTGTCTCGGCCGGTGTGCCGCAGACAGTTTCGAAATGGTTCTCAGGCAGCCAGCGTGGTCTGGCCATGGGCATCTATATAACCGCGCCACCGCTTGCGGGTATTGTGACGTTTTCCCTGACCCAGAGCGTGCTGCTGCCACTGCTTGGCGACTGGCGGGCCATTCTCCAGCTCTGGGCGGCCTGTGCGGTGGTTGCCGGGGTCATCTGGTTGCTGATCTGGGTGTCCGGCAGGCGAATCGCAGACGAACACATAAATACCGGCGGAGCGGTACGCAGTTACGGACTGGCCGATGCGGTGGGACTGTTTTCGCATCGCAACACCTGGCTGTTGCTGGCTGTCGGCACCGGGGTGTTCACCATAGATCATGGGTTGCGCAACTGGCTTCCCGAAATTTTGAGAGCCGGAGGCCTGCCGGCTGCCGAGGCCGGTTATCTGGCCTCCATTGCCGTTGCCTGCGGGGTGATCGGCGCCCTGGTGTTTCCGGCAATTGCCGTGGCAAAGCGGCGACGCAAGGTTTTGATCAGCATGTTCGTCACATCTGCTGCGGGCTGTATCCTGCTGCAGGGCTGGTCATACCCGTTACTCGTGGCCGGGTTGATGCTGGTTGGCACCGCCTCGGGCGCCATGATGACGATCAGCATGCTCACCCTGATCGAGCAGAATTATGTCGGTTCGGAACGGGCCGGTATGGCCGGCGGCATCTTTTTCTCGTTTGCCGAAATCGGTGGGGTCTCGGGACCAGTGATGATTGGTATCCTGCACGATCACACAGGCGGGTTTGAGGTATCACTTTACCTGCTGGCGGGAATCGCCCTGTCGTTATGCGTGCTTGTACAGGCGATGCAACCGGTCAGGCGTTGATGGGTCAAATGAACCCTATTGAGCGCGACACGCTTTAATCATCATCCAGTATGCGTTCTGCGGCTCCATCGAGGTCGTCAAACTGGCCGTTGCGCAGGCTCCAGATGAAAGCTGCAAGTCCAAGGCAGCCAAGAAACAGCGCGATGGGGATCAGGAATACCAGTAGGTTCATTGCGCGGTCTCCCCGCTGGTTTGCGCCGACGGTTGGCGCTCGATGGGCATCGGCGTGATTGCCTCAACCTTCGGAGACTGCGGGTATTCAGCATGCTTCACAAGGTTTAATCGCAAGCTGTTGGAAACAACCGCGATAGAAGATGCCGACATTGCGATTGCCGCAATCAACGGCGTCACATGACCCAGCACCGCAAACGGGATGGCGATGCAATTGTAGCCGATGGCCAGCGCGAAATTCTGCCGGACGATGCTGCTGGTGCGCTGCGCGACCGACAGTGCGGTCATGATTGAACCCAGGCCCTTGCCGGTGAATACAAGATCGGACGACGCGCGACCAATATCCGATCCCGATGCCGGGGCAATGGAAACATGCGCTGCACTCAGAGCCGGCGCGTCGTTCAGGCCATCACCGGCATACAGAACCTTGTGACCGCGGCGCTGCAGCTCTTCGATGCGCATGACCTTGTCAGCAGGTTTCAACCGGGAGCGGGCTTTGGAAATGCCAAGTTGGGCTGCCACGACCTGTACAGGCGCATCGGCGTCGCCTGACAGGATTTCCAGATCGAGCCCGGCTGCCCGCAGCGCGGCAATGGTGGGCACAGCATCTGCGCGCAGCGTATCGGATAACCGGAAACTGACCAGTTCACCACCGGCAACCGCAAAACAAACCTCGCTTTGATCATGTTTCAATGCTGCTGCGTGATGCGTGGTGATCTGTGCAACCCAGTCGCGCCGGCCAAGGCGAACCGGCTTGTTCTTCCACACGGCTGCCAGGCCAAAGCCGGCATGTTCGGTGACATCGGATACCAGCAGGCCGGAGCGGTTTTCAGCAATCCCCGCCACAGCTTTTGCGGCAGGATGAGATGACAGACTTGCCAGCATCCCTGCCAGCGCGCGGTCGGTTTTGCTGCCGCCTTCAATAACAGAGATATGTGGCGTGCCAAGCGTCAATGTGCCGGTCTTGTCAAACACGCCGGTGTCGACCTCGGCCAGCTTCTCCAACGCAGCACCATCCTTCACCATGATCCCTGATCGATACAGCCTGTTGGTGGCGACCACCTGGGCAATCGGTACCGCAAGGCCAAGCGCACACGGACAGGTGATGATCAAGACGGCGATCGATACATATATCGAGGTATGCCAGTCGCCACCGGTTGCAATCATCCAGCCGGCGAAGCTCGCCGCAGCGAGAATATGGACAACCGGTGCATAGATTCGAGCGGCCCTGTCGGCAATGCGGACATAACCGGATTTGCTGTGTTCGGCGGCTTCCATCATGGACACGACTTCGGCGACAAACGACTTGTCGGCGCTGCGGCTGACCCGCAGGGTCAAAGGCCCGGAGAGGTTGAGAACGCCTGATTCAATTTCTAGCCCCGGAACTGCAGACACACTGGTGCTTTCACCGGTTACCAGCGCGCGGTCCAGGTCACTGAACCCGTCGAGAACACAACTGTCGACCGGCACACGCTCCCCGGCGGCGACCAGGATCTTGTCGCCTTCGGCCAATTCACTCACCGATACATAGGATTGTGTCCCGTCGGCATCCATGCGGATTGCACCGGACGGCACTAGGCGTGACAATTGCAGGACGGCACTGTGGGCACGCTCACGCATCATGTGGTCGAGATAGCGGCCAATCAGCAGAAAGAACAGCAGGGTTACCGAGGCATCGAAGTAGGTCTCATGTTGCCCGACGAGGCTTTCATGGACACTCATGGCGAGCGCCAGCAGCACGGCCAGTGAAATCGGCACATCCATGTTAAGACGTCTGTTGCGCAATGCGGCCAGTGCTGAGGTGAAGAACGGGCGGCCGGCAAACAGGCTGGCGGGAACCGCGATCAACCCGGATATCAGCTGGAACAATTGCGCTGTTTCGGCATCCGCGCCGGACCAGACCGAGACAGACAACAGCATGATGTTGGCAGCGGCAAAACCTGCCACAGCCAGGCATATCAGCAACTGCCTGCCGGTTTGGCGCGCCGAGGTTGAGACATCTTTCAGGTCGAACAGCGAAGCCTCAAATCCAAGCCCGGCCAGAACCTCCAGAAAATTGATGGGCTGGTCAGTTCGGGGCTGCCAGTGCACGGCAACGCGTTTGGTGGACAGGTTGGCGCGCGCATTGGTTACCCCCGGCACGTCCAAGAGACCCCGCTCAATGGTCCGGATGCAGCCGACGCAGTGCATGGACGGCACAATGAGGTCGGTCTGCATGCCGCCACCGGGTATGGGTTGGGACGCTGCCAGCAAACGTTCATGATCAAGCCGATGCTTCAACGCAGCTGATGATGGAACCAAGCTGGCGCTGCAGCAGGTCATTGGCCGGTTTCCGCCTTGATGATCAGGCGCGTATCGAGGCGATAGTTACCCCGGCTGCTTGTACCGCGTACCGATACCTGCCAGATGCCCGGCTGCAAGGTGTCGGGTGCATGATAAATGCCTTTGCCCTGATGCACCATCATCACCCGGTGATCAGCCTGTTCAAATGCGGGGCG
>JBDNEZ010000114.1:0-11576 GCA_041690095.1 Anderseniella sp. | reverse complement strand
CGGGCCGATGAGACGGTGAAAAAAGGCATCAAGACAAAACGCATGAAAGCGGGCTGGGACAACGCATATCTCAAATCAATTCTCAGAGTCTAATTTAAAGCGATTGCCCTGACAGATATAACAATCTGAAAGACATTATAAGCCAATAATATAGGTTTACAACAGGCATAAGTCATTTTAATTATCGTGAATCAGGATTAATTGGCTTAGCTCCGATTCATTTTCCATTTACTAACCTGTGACTTTTCCTGGCTCTGTTGAGCTGTGGCCTTTGGTTTACTGAGCAGTTGGGCCGTTAGCAATGCTGCTAATTCATTGTGAAGCGGATCAGGCAGTGGTGCCAGTTTTTCGGGTGTAAAGTACTTCCCGACGAAATGGGTATCAAAATCTCCTGAGCGAAAAGCCTCGTGTTCCATCACAAAGCGGCAAAACGGGATGGTAGTTTGTACGCCGGTTATCTGATATTCATCGATGGCCCGAATCATTTTCTGAATAGCTTCCTCCCGGTCTTGACCGTAAGTAATGAGTTTGGCAATCATCGGATCGTAGAAAATCGAAATCTCGCCACCTTCATACACGCCCGTGTCATTGCGCACCGTGATGCCGGTGTCTTCGTCATGGCTTTCTTCCGGCGGGCGGTATTTGGTCAGACGGCCGGTCGACGGCAGAAAACCTCTATATGGATCTTCTGCATAGACCCGGCTCTCAATGGCCCAGCCACTGAGTTTAACGTCGTCCTGGGTGATCGCCAGTTTCTCGCCATAAGCAGATCGGATCATCTGTTCGACGAGATCGATTCCCGTGATCAGTTCGGTAACCGGATGTTCCACCTGCAAACGGGTATTCATCTCCAGAAAATAGAATGACTTGTCCTGACCGGAGACGAATTCGACCGTTCCTGCCGTGTCATAGTCGACTGCCCTGGCCAGCGCGACCGCCTGGGCGCCCATTTCGGCACGGGTTTTTTCATCCAGCAACGGCGATGGTGCTTCTTCGATAACTTTCTGATTGCGGCGCTGTATCGAACACTCGCGCTCGCCGAGATGAATGACATTGCCGTGCTTGTCGCCTAACACCTGTATTTCGATGTGGCGCGGATTGACGATGAACTTCTCGATGAACACGCGGTCATCACCAAACGATGTTTTGGCTTCCGACTTGGCCGAGTTGAAGCCTTCTTCCACTTCACCGGCAGAGTGAGCGATACGCATGCCCTTGCCGCCGCCGCCGGCGGATGCCTTGATCATCACCGGATAGCCGATATCGTCGGCAATCCTGACGGCTTCGACGGCATCATGGATTTCGCCCAGGTAACCCGGCACGGTAGTGACGTTGGCGGCATTGGCGAATTTCTTGGATTCGATCTTGTCACCCATGGCCTCGATGGCCTTCGGGTTGGGACCGATGAAGACGATACCGGCGTCTTTCAGCGCGTGGGCAAACCTGGCGTTTTCCGACAGAAAACCATAACCGGGCTGCACCGCTTCAGCGCCGGTCTGTTTGCAGGCATCAATAATCTTCTCGATGACCAGATAGCTTTCCGCCGCTGCTGGCGGGCCAATATGGACGGCCTCATCGGCCATGTCGACGTGCATGGCGCGCGCATCGGAGTCTGAATAGACCGCCACCGTGGCAATTCCCATGGACTTTGCGGTCTTCATGACCCGGCAGGCGATTTCGCCCCGGTTTGCGATCAGTATTTTCTTGAACATTTCAACCCCCACGCAGCATTTTGCGCACCATAAAGCCGTTATCGCCAAATGTTCTAGCGGCGAATGATCGCGCGGTAAACCAGATGCGGCTTTTCATGTGCACAATAACTGTTTCGGGTGCGAGGCCACAGCCACACTGCTTCAAAGGATCATGTCCTGCAGTGCCTTGGGATGATCGGTGATCTGCTCATAGCCATCGTGGGTCACGATAAAGCTGTCACCGACCTGGGCGCGGAATGACTTCGCCACGCTGACAGACCCATCCACGGCGAGCACCATACCGGGTTGCAGAACCGTCTTGTCGCCGAACACCAGTTCCGGTTTCTCCAGAAAACTGTACCCGGTCGCGCGTCCGCAGCGAAACGGATAGTCATATCCGGCCCCCTGAATCACCTCGGCATACGCTGCGTGCACCGATTCAGCGGTTACCCCGGGGCGCAGGGCGCCAAGAGCTGCCGTCTGGCTGGCTACAGCAACTTCATAAACTTCCGCCTGCTTGCTGTCGGCAACTTCGCCAATCCAGAACGTGCGGTCAAAACCAAGCTTGAAGCGGTGGAAATTTGTCATGCCGCAAAAGCACAGGAACACCGGATCGCCATGCTTCATGATGCGGGTGGAAGCGCGATGATGGGGTTTGGTAATGTCGCGGCCCGACGCCATTATCTGCAGAAAATGCGTGTTGGGCGACATGGTCTTGTCATCATAGTGAGCCGCCAGCAGTTCCGCCGCCTTGCGGGTGCCGGCTGCCGATGTTGCCAATGCCACTTCAAACTCCGGTACATTGGCAGCGATTGCGGCGCGGCCTGCATTCATCATGGCCATGGCCACCTGGCCGGCATGGCGCGCCAGTTGCAGTTCGTCCGGTGATTTGATCATGCGCAGGCCGGCGATCACCGGCGTCACATCAACAACCCGCCCCGGTTCGACAATACTGTCCAGGTAGCTGCGCACGACTGCGGGCATCAGGTTCGGTTCGACGCCAATGCGACCACTACCCGACAACACAGTTGGCAACAGTTCACGCCATTCATCGCCAAGACCGTCATTCCACACGGCTATCCGGTCAGCCTGTGCGGCAGCCTCCGCCATGTCCATTTCCATGCAGGGAGTGATCAGCAAACTGCTGCCATCGCGCGGAACAACAAGAATGGTCGGGCGCCCGAAGTCCATGTGCAGATAGTCGTAATAACCCGTAAAATAGTAGACACTGTCGTCATCGGTGATCACAGCACAGTCGATGTCTGCATCGTGCAGCCGGGTTCGCAATTGATCCATACGCTGAGTGACCATCAAGCGTGCTCCCGCAATTGCTGCTCAACCAGCGTGACCCAATAGGAAGACCCCGGTACCAGCGCAGCGTCATTGAAATCATAATCCGACGAATGCAGCGGTCTGGCATGAGCGCCCATAGTACCGTTGCCCATAAGCATGAAACAGCCGGGACGCGCTGCCGCCAGATGTGCAAAATCCTCAGAAAACAGTTTCGCAGGACAATCACCATCCACGCCATCGCCGCCAACCAGTGCCTGGGCTGCCCGAATGCCGCAGTGGGTGGCGCTTGCCGCGTTGATCGTGACGGGGAAGATCGTGTCATAGGAAACCGTTGCCGACACACCGTGAGCCGCGCAGATTCCGGCCACGATCTGGCGCATGTGAGTTTCGATCAAACGATTGATTTCGGGCGATAGTGCCCTGGCATCGCCGCGCAACACCGCTTTTCCCGGCAGCACATTGCGGTGTCCGTCGGTTTCGAATTCGGTGACGGACACAACGCCGTTCAGGCTGGGATTGAGCTTTCGAGACACGATGGTCTGCAGCGTGCCTACAATCTCAGCCCCGACCATAATCGCATCCACCCCCATGTGCGGCAGTGCTGCATGGCCGCCATGAGCAGAAATCTCGATCTCGAAAAGGCTTTCACTGGCGGTAATGGCGTTTGCGCGGGATGCAAATGTACCGATCTGCATGCCTGGAATGTTATGCATGCCATGCACTTCATCAACGCCGAAGCTGTCAAACAGCCCATCGTCAAGCATGGCGGCAGCGCCAAGGCCATGCTCCTCATTGGGTTGAAAGATAAAAACCACACGACCGTTAAAACTGCCGCTCTCGGCCAGATACTTTGCAGCTCCCAGCAACATCGATGTATGTCCATCATGGCCACAGGCATGCATGATACCGTCACTGGACGACTTGTAGGCTGAAGCGCCGGTTTCGCTGATCGGCAATGCGTCCATATCGGCCCGCAATCCGATGCTGCGGGTGCCATTGCCTTTCTGCAGCACGCCGACAACGCCGGTCCGTCCTATGCCTGTGTGAACCTCGATGCCGAAGCTTGTTAACAAGTCGGCGACTTTTTTTGAGGTGCGGTGTTCATCAAACCCGAGTTCGGGGTTCCGGTGAAAGTCATGCCGCCAGCCAGCCATCAGGTCTTGGAGGTCGCCGGTTGGGCCGTTGATGTCTGACACGCGACGTTTCCTGGCAAGAAAGATGAACTGTGACTGCCAGCATAGTGTCATCTGGTGCGATTTACAGAGGGAAAATCCACAATTTCGACCCCGGCCGTATGCTGTGGCTGCACTGCCAATTGACGATCATTGCAGACTTTGCCATGATTCCCGCAACTGGAAGGTCAATAGTCAGTTCCTTTGATACAAGGCAACGCAAGCATGAACATCGGTATTATTGCCAGACGAGCGGACCTGCCGACCAAGACAGTACGCTATTACGCCGACATCGGGCTGGTATTGCCGTCCGGCCGCTCGAGCGCAGGCTATCGCATCTATTCAGAGATTGAACTCAACAAGCTGCGTTTCGTGCGCAGCGCCAGGTCATTTGGCTTCACCGTTGAAGAATGCCGTGAACTGCTGGGGCTGTATGAAGATCGCAACAGATCCAGCCGTGATGTGAAGCGATTGGCACAGCAGCGGATCAACCAGATCGAGGGCAAGATGGCAGAGTTGCAATCACTGCACGATGAACTTGTACGCCTGGCGGACTCCTGCCATGGCGATGATCGGGCTGATTGCCCTATTCTGACGGGATTGTCCAAATGAAACAGAACAACAGCATGACCGTGCGCAGACTGACAGGGAACATCGGCGCAGAGATATCCGGCATTCAGCTGAACGAGCCCATAAGCGAGGTCGTGGCGGCCGAATTGCGCGAGTTGCTGGCACGGTATCAGGTGATTTTCTTTCCAGCTCAACAGCTGAATTTGCAACAGCAGAAGACCTTGACCGGAGTATTCGGACCCGCCTTACGATTGCCTTATGTCGCGGCCATGGACGCTGAGCCGGAGATCATCCGGGTGTACAAGAGTGCTGCTGAGAAAGGCGGCGTATTCGGCGGTGACTGGCATTCGGATTTCAGTTTCCTGGACACCCCGCCGTCAGGCTCGGTTCTCAATGCTCACACGCTGCCGCCCTATGGCGGCGATACAATGTGGGCCAGTCAGGCCGCAGCCTGGGATGCGCTGCCGGGGCCGTTGCAGGCCTTGTTGCTGGGACGCGACGCGATCCATGTCGGCAAGCCCTATGGCGTGAAATGGGCACCACCGCTCAAGGAACAATCTGGATCGGGTATAAAAATGTCCCGGGGTGATCCGAATGCCGACCTGGAGCAGAAACATCCTGCGGTGCTGCAGCATCCCCTCACCGGGCGGCGCATGCTGTATCTGAACCCGACTTACGTGACCCGTCTCGACGGGCTGAGCGAGGCCGAGAGCGCACCGCTGCTGGACCAGATACAACGCCATATCACAAGGCCGGAGTTTTGCCTCCGGTATTCATGGACACCGGGTACGATTGCCATATGGGACAACCTTGCCACTCAGCATTATGCAGTCAATGACTATCAAGGCCATGAACGGCTGATGTACCGGACGACTTTTTCCGGGCTGTCGCCTCGCCGAATGGCAGCGGTGGGCGACGCAACAACAACAGCTGCGGCGGCGGAATAACTCTATTAGCTTGACCACGGCCTGCTTGTGCCGCACACACCGCGACCATGAACCATACATCACCGCCTTCAGTTCCAACCATTGGCCTGGTCTCGCTCGGCTGTCCCAAAGCCCTTGTGGATTCAGAGCGCATTCTGACCCAGTTGCGAGCCGAGGGCTACGTCATCTCGCCCGACTATGAAGGTGCAGATGCGGTTATCGTAAACACCTGCGGGTTCCTGGATTCCGCAAAGGCGGAAAGCCTCGCGGCCATTGGCGAAGCGATCAAGGAAAACGGCAAGGTCATTGTCACCGGCTGCATGGGCAAGGATGCAGACACCATACGCGCTGCTCATCCGCAGGTGCTGGCCATTACCGGTCCGCAGCAATACGCTGCCGTGGTGGGGGCTGTTCATGATGCAGTGCCGCCAGCGCATGACCCGAAATTCGACCTGGTGCCAGATCAGGGACTGCGTCTTACACCGAGGCATTATGCATACCTGAAAATCTCCGAAGGCTGCAACAATCGCTGTTCTTTCTGCATCATCCCGTCATTGCGCGGCGATCTTGTATCGCGTCCCATGGCCTCGGTTCTGTATGAAGCCGAGCGGTTGGTGAAAGCCGGCACAAAGGAGTTACTGGTCATCAGCCAGGATACGTCGGCATACGGGATGGATATCAAATACGCCGAAAGCAAATATCGTGGCCGTGAGGTCAGAGCAAAATTCATCGACATGGCTCGTGAACTGGGTGATCTGGGGGCATGGGTCAGACTGCACTATGTCTACCCCTACCCGCACGTCGATGACGTTATAGAGTTGATGGCTGACGGCAAGGTGCTGCCTTACCTGGATATCCCGTTTCAACATGCTGCACCCGGCGTGCTGAAAAACATGCGCCGGCCTGCCAACCAGGAAAAAGTGCTGGAGCGTATTCACAAATGGCGCGACACCTGTCCGGACCTTGCCATCCGCTCGACATTTATTGTCGGCTTTCCCGGTGAAACCGAGCAGGACTTTGAGTATCTGCTCGACTGGATGCGCGAAGCGAAGATCGAACGTGCGGGTTGTTTCAAATATGAACACGTTGACGGTGCCAAGGCCAATGAGCTTCCCGGCGCTGTCGCACCTGAGGTCATGGAAGACCGCTGGCACCGGTTCATGGCTGCGCAGTCAGACGTATCGGCGAACATCATGGCGTCCAAAGTTGGACGCGAGATTGACGTATTGATTGACGAAGTAGATCTTGAGGAAGGCGAAGCCATAGGCCGGTCGGTGTGGGACGCACCAGAGATTGACGGCAATGTGTTTCTGCCCAACGAAACCGGCCTGACGTCAGGCGACATGGTGCGCGCCCGGGTGGTCGAGGCTGAAGACTATGATCTGGTTGGCGAGCTGATTTGATCTCAGCCCGGATTGTAGGTGTTTTCGCTATCGGGTGGGCTGTATGACGCTGGAAGACTACAATAGCTACTGCGCGTCGCTGACCGCAACGACACACGTCGTGCAGTGGGGCGGTGCCGATGTCTGGAAAGTGGGCGGCAAGGTTTTCGCCGTCGCCGGCTGGAGC
The DNA here is from genome assembly GCA_041690095.1 of Anderseniella sp. Classification (GTDB taxonomy): domain Bacteria; phylum Pseudomonadota; class Alphaproteobacteria; order Rhizobiales; family Aestuariivirgaceae; genus Anderseniella. The sequence goes on along the minus strand of JBDNEZ010000114.1, from coordinate 4,355 downwards.
AGGCATGAGGCCTTTGCCGTAACGTTCAAGGTCTCCGAACTGGCTTTCGAGATTCTCAAACAACAGCCAGGCTTGCGCCCTGCGCCGTATCTTGCATCACGTGGCATGAAATGGATCCAGCATTATTCCCACCCGGGTCTCGATGATGCTGGATTGCGGGATTACATTCAGGAGTCGCACAGGATCGTCGCCGGTGGGCTCACCAAAAAACTGCAACGAAAGCTGGGCGTTGGCGACAGTTCGTGACAACAGTTATTTGGCAGCACGAACAATCTTGTCTTCGGTCTGCCGGGTGATCTTGTCATAATGCTGCAACTGCGTCGGGGTCAGAACCTTGGCCAATGCATTGCGTTCGTCCCTGGCAGCCGACTGCAGGGGGCCACTGGCCTTCATGAGCAGCGACATTTTCGGCCTGGCAGACTTGCGAATGCCGTATTTGCGGAAAATCTTGTTGAAGCGGGCGTTGGATTTACGCATGATCCGGCGCACCTTGCGCTTCTGGCCGGAAGTCATCTTTATCTTGCGTTCAAAGCCAGAATCGTAAATCGAAGCTGCATGGGCCGGTTGGACCATAGCTGCCGGCAAACCGATTGCTAAAACCGAACCTGCCAGAAGCAAACCCGAAAATGCACTCCTAAGTGCCTTTTGAAACTTCATTTTGTGTCATACCCCCTGTTCAACAACCAAATACCATCCGCTGGGAAGACCAGACCACTGTCACACGATGCCGGTCAAATCAAACTTCAGTCAACGGCGCAGTTTTTTCACAAGTGTGACTTTTCTGCATCAGGTCGCGCAACGGCAGCATCCGGCCCGTGTCTGATTTACAGTGGCGTGTTTGATTTACAGTGGAATGTTGTCGTGTTTTTTCCACGGGTTCTCGACCTGCTTGTTGCGTAGCATGTTCAATGCTCGAGAAATCCGCCTGCGGGTGGCATTCGGCATGATGACTTCGTCGATATAGCCGCGTTCCGCCGCTACAAAAGGATTGGCGAAACGGGCCTCGTAATCCTTGGTGCGCAGGGCAATCTTGTCCTTGTCGGCCAGTTCCGAGCGATAGATGATCTCTGCTGCCCCTTTGGGGCCCATGACGGCAATTTCAGCGGTTGGCCAGGCATAGTTCACGTCGCCGCGAATGTGCTTTGAGCTCATCACATCATAGGCTCCGCCATAGGCCTTGCGGGTAATGACGGTTACTTTCGGCACGGTAGCCTCGGCGTAGGCGAACAACAGTTTTGCGCCATGCTTGATCAGGCCGCCGTATTCCTGGGCTGTGCCGGGAAGAAATCCGGGCACATCCACGAACGTCACAAGTGGTATGTTGAAGCAGTCACAAAACCGCACGAATCGGGCCGCCTTGCGGCTGGCGTCACTGTCCAGCACACCGGCCAGGACCATCGGCTGATTGGCGATGATACCGACTGTATGACCCTCCACACGGGCAAAACCGACCACGATGTTTTTGGCGTGGGCCTCCTGGATCTCGAAGAAGTCAGCTTCATCAACCGTCTTCCGGATCAATTCCTTGATGTCGTAGGGCTGGTTGGGATTGGCCGGAATCAAGGTGTCGAGTGAGTGGTCAAGCCGTTCTCCATCATCGTCGGTCGGCACATCAGGTGCGTCTTCGGTATTGGATGCCGGCAGGAAGTCAATCAGCCGGCGCATCTGCAGAAGGGCCTCGACATCATTGTCATAGCCCTTGTCGGCAACCGAGGACTTGACTGCATGCACCGATGCACCACCGAGATCTTCGGCCGTCACCGTTTCATTGGTGACCGTCTTCACCACGTCGGGACCGGTCACGAACATGTAACTTGTGTCCTTCACCATGAAAATGAAGTCGGTCATGGCCGGCGAGTACACATCACCGCCGGCACACGGGCCCATGATCACCGAAATCTGCGGAATAACACCCGACGCCAGCACGTTGCGCTGAAACACTTCACCATAACCACCCAGTGCTGCGACACCTTCCTGAATGCGCGCGCCACCTGCATCAAACAGGCCAATGATCGGAGCGCGGTTCTGCAGCGCCATATCCTGTATCTTGGTGATTTTCCCGGCGTGTGCTTCAGACAGCGACCCACCGAAAACCGTGAAGTCCTTGGCGAACAGATACACCGTGCGTCCGTTGATCGTGCCCCAGCCGGTTACCACCCCATCACCGGGGATTTTATGGTCCTGCATGCCGAAATCGGTGCACCGGTGCTCAACGAACATGTCGAATTCTTCGAATGAACCTTCATCCAGCAACAGATCGACCCGCTCGCGCGCGGATAACTTTCCACGCTTGTGCTGCGCGTCAATGCGGTGTTGACCACCGCCAAGCAGTGCCACATCGCGGCGGTCCTGAAGTTGTTCGAGTATATCCTGCATATCCGGTTCCCTGCCCTGATCGGCTGGAGCAATCCGAGCCCTGATGTCGTCAGAACCGCGCCCCTATTGCATTGATGTCTTTTTTCTTGGTCGCAGAACCGGTGTTCACTTTTTCGAACAGTGTCCGTGCGTGGAAGACTTTCTATCACTTGTTTGTCTGAAGGCAAATTGTACCTTTGGCCGTCATTTCACTGTGACGCCACCAGCTATTCAGCCTCGCGACGAGCACTGTAGTCCCAAGGGAACTCACTATTGACCCATTTGATGGAGTCAATAGTCAGTTCCTTTGGTATAATGCTCAACACATTCGAATAAACTGCATGGTTGCATCGAAGTCCCGCTTTCTGACGGCACGGCGGGCTTCAGCTTCCTCGTCGCTGCCCCACTGTTCAATCTGCCAGTCTTCGTCGGCATGCGCGGCGGCCCAGGCGTCCTCGCCCGATACGGCACCTGCTGCCGTCATCATGGCAATCAGGGTGGAACCGGTAAGCGTGGTAACATTGTGTATTGCCGTCAGTCTGAACTCGTCCTCAGTTGTCAGCGCTTGTGAAATGGCTGCAAGTGAGGTTTCCGGTTGCGCATGATGCACTACGCCCTCCACACAGATAAACTGAACGCCGTGTGCCGATTGTACCCAGTCGAGCACGGGGTCCCAGTGTAACGACTGACGTTCAATCAACGGGTCCGGCGACCCGGCGCGGTAGCAGACCAGATCACTGGCGGCAAAAGCAGTCAGTTCAGCAACGATCCTGGTCTCATCTTCACGCACCCGGTCAACGGCGGTGTTCGCCAGTCGCGTGACAATCATGGTGGACGGGTTTATGTGGGTTTCCTGCGCATCCCATTCAGCGGCTATCGCGCGTGCCAGGTCGTGAGACGGCACGGCAAACGGGCGCTTCAGCGGCGTTTTGACAATGCGGCCGTCGAGCCGAATGTCAAACCCGCCTTCGCATTCGCCCGTCGTCACCTGCTTGTAGAAACGTCTGGGCAGTTTGCGATCAATGCGGCCTGTCAACAGGCGTTGTGCGCGCTGGTCTTCGGTTTCAGTCATGTTCCTATGCTCAAATATCTATCAACTGAATCGAACAACTGACTGTAATCATGCAATATATCATGAGCACCTGATGATACGAGGTGTTCCGTCGGATGATACCCCCACGACACCCCGATTGCCCCCACACCGGCGTTGCGCGCCATGGTCATATCGAACGTCGTGTCTCCCACCATTACGGTTTTGGCAAGCGTAGCGCCGGTCTCCGAGATTGCCTGGTGGATCATCGCGGGGTGTGGTTTTGACGGTGCATCATCTGCCGTCTGAATAGAGGCGAAATACCCCCGCAATCCCTCACGCTCGAGCATTGCGCGAACACCGCGCTGCGACTTGCCGGTGGCGATCGCCATGATGACACTGTCCATGGCATGGTATTGATCCAGAACCTCGCGACAACCTTGATACAATGGTTCTTCATGCAACTGCTCAAGGCGGGAGGCCTTGAATGTGCTCTTGTAGGCATCAGCCAATGCAATATGGATGTGGTGATCCAGGTCCGGCACCATGTGCTGCATGGCTTCTATCAGGGAAAGGCCGACGATGGCCATGGTAGCTTCACGCCCCGGCCACTCGATGCCAACCGTCTCATAGGCCTGGCGCATCGAATGGACGATGCCGTGCTGACTGTCCACCAGTGTGCCATCACAATCAAAGATAATAAGCTTCACGTCTCGGCTTCCTCACCGGCCTCAGGCACATCATATTGCTCGGGATCAAACCCACAGGTGACCATGCTTTCCTTCATATGTCCCGGAACAGGCGCCGTGACATCCACTGTGCCGCCTTTGGGATGGGGAAACGTGACCCGGCGTGCGTGCAGATGCAGCTTGTGGGCAAAGCCTTCGTCTCTTTCCTCGCCACTGCCGTCATGTTCCAGGTGCCCGTACTTTGGATCGCCGATAATCGGGTTGCCGATCATCTGCATGTG
>JBDNEZ010000113.1:0-4409 GCA_041690095.1 Anderseniella sp. | reverse complement strand
TTCATCATGGCTGGCTGATTACCGGACCGCAGGGAATTGGCAAGGCCACACTGGCCTACCGCCTGGCGCGTTTTCTGTTGCGGTACCCTGATCACGAGACAGCTCCTTCAGACACGCTGACTGTGCCCGCCGATGACCCGGTCGCCACCCGGATATCTGCGCGGTCCCATCCCGACCTGCTGGTTCTGCAACGTCAGGTGGAAAAGGGAAAACTCAAAGCCGGCATCACGGTCGACGCCAGCCGGAAGGCAGCAGATTTCTTTTCCAAGACGGCCGGCGTCGGAGGTTGGCGCATCGCAATCGTCGACGTCGCCGACGAAATGAACGCGGCTGCCGCCAATTCATTGTTGAAGACGCTTGAAGAACCGCCGGAGAAAAGCCTGTTCATCATCCTGTGTCATGAGCGCGGACGATTGTTGCCGACGATCAGGTCGCGGTGCATTGAATTGCCGTTGCATCCGCTTTCACTGGAAGAAACCACATCGGTGCTCGATGTGTTGCCGGACGGCCTTGGCACAAAAGCAATACCGCATGTGGCACTGGCTGGTGGCCGACCGGGCCTGGCTCTGGCTCTGGCTGAAACCGGGGCCGGGGCAATATTCGACCGTTTTGCCAAGGCAGCAGATGCCGGACGGCTTGACGTGAAAACCCGAATGACAATTGCCAATGCTTTGCAGGGCAGGGGCACAGATGACCGGTTCAACGTATTTTGCGCCCTGCTTGACGGGTGGATCACCACAGCCGCGACCCGGGCCATCAGGGGGGCAGGCACGTTGCGGCGGGGCCAGGCGCTCGCCAATGCGCATCAGACAATCGGGCATTCCATTCGCGAAACAAATGCCCTAAACCTCGACCGACGCCTGACTCTGCTGCAGGCTTTTGACCTTATCGAACAAGCCCGCCAGGCATAAAGATTTTTCATGACCGAAAAGCCCACTTTCTACATCACCACAGCCATTTCATATCCCAATGGCCCGCCACATATCGGTCACGCTTACGAAGCCCTGGCCACCGATGCGATGGCGCGGTTCAAAAGACTGGATGGCTACGATGTCTTGTTCGTCACCGGGACCGACGAACACGGCCAGAAAATTCAGCAAACAGCGCAGAAGCAGGGGCGCACAGCAGTTGAATTCGTAGCTGAAATGGCACCAAAATTCGAAGCCATGGTAAAGGCGCTGAATTGCACGAATGATGATTTTGTGCGCACGTCCGAACCGCGACACTACGAAACCGTGCAGACTATCTGGAAACGGATGGAAACCGCAGGCGACATCTATCTGGACAAATATGCCGGGTGGTATTCGGTCAGAGACGAAGCCTTTTACGGTGAGGAAGAGCTGGAAGATCGTGACGGCATGAAGTTCGCCGTCAAGACCGGCACGCCCGTCGACTGGGTGGAAGAGGAAAGCTATTTTTTCAAACTGTCTGCTTTTCAAGACAAGCTTCTCAAGCTTTACGAAGAGCATCCCGAATTCATAGGCCCGTCGGAACGGCGCAATGAGGTGATGAGTTTCGTCAAGGGGGGATTGAAGGACCTGTCGGTCTCGCGCACAACCTTCGACTGGGGAATCCCTGTGCCGGGCGCGCCCGGACATATCATGTATGTGTGGGTTGATGCGCTCACCAACTACATGACGGCGACCGGCTATCTCAATGCTGATCCGGACCGGTCAAAGTTCTGGCCGGCAGACGTTCACATCATCGGCAAGGATATCGTTCGTTTTCACGCGGTTTACTGGCCGGCCTTCCTGATGTCAGCCGGTTTGCCATTGCCCAGGCGAGTATTTGGCCATGGCTTCCTGTTCAATCGTGGTGAAAAAATGTCAAAGTCGGTCGGCAATGTTGTCGATCCGCAGTCGATGATTGACCAGTATGGCGTCGACCAGGTGCGGTATTTCTTCATGCGTGAAGTGCCGTTTGGCCAGGATGGCAATTACAGTCACGAAGCCATAGTGAACCGGGTGAACGCCGATCTTGCCAATGACCTTGGCAATCTCGCGCAGCGTTCATTATCGATGATAGCCAAAAATTGCGCCGGCAGAATTCCGGTGCCGGGAGGCTTTGCCGCCGAAGACAATGAAGTTCTGGCTTCAGCGGATGCGCTGTTGCCACAATGCCGTGAACACCATGAGGTGCAGGCGCTGCACAAGTCCCTGGATGCCATTTGGAAAGTTGTCGCCGACGCAAATCGGTACTTCGCGGCGCAGGAGCCCTGGGCCCTGAAAAAAACCGACCCCGAACGCATGGCAACGGTTCTTTACGTAACGGCCGAAGTTATTCGCCAGGTCGCTATACTGGCCCAGCCCTATACCCCGGCTGCAGCGGCCAGACTGCTTGGTTTGCTGATGGTGCCGGATGATGCCAGAGACTTTGCCCATCTGGGCACAGCGAACCGATTGCAGTCGGGCAGAGAGCTTCCCAGGCCGGAAGGCGTGTTCCCACGATACGTTGAAGACGAAAAAGCCTGAACAAAGAGCGCAACAAGTGATGAAACCAGCCATCGTAGATAGCCACTGTCATCTTGATTTTGATGTTCTGCATGACGACATTGACGGTGTCATTTCGCGCGCCCACGATGCCGGCGTTCACATGATGGTGTCGATTTCGACAAGGGTGAACCAGTTCGACGCCATCCGCTCCATCGCAGAAGCTCACAACGAGGTATTCTGCACGGTCGGGACCCATCCGCATAACGCCGAAGAAGAACTCGACGTGAGCGCCGAACAACTGGTTGAACTGGCGCAACATCCAAAATGTATCGGCATCGGTGAAGCCGGCCTCGATTACCACTATGACAATTCACCGCGTGCCGCACAGGCCCGGAGTTTTCGCACCCACATAGCCGCAGCACGTACAACAGGTCTGCCGCTCGTCATTCATTCACGCTCGGCAGAAGCAGCCACTGCCGACATTCTCGAGGATGAAATGGGGAAGGGGACATTCAAGCAACTTTTACATTGTTTTTCATCAGGCATTGATCTGGCGGAACGAGGTCTGGCCATAGGCGCCTATCTGTCATTCTCAGGCATCCTGACATTCAAATCTGCGGAGTCCATTCGTGAAGCGGCCCGATTATGTCCGCTTGACAGAATGCTGGTTGAAACAGATGCGCCCTATCTGGCGCCGGTACCCCATCGTGGTCAGAGCAACGAACCGGGATTCACTGTCCATACCCTGGCTCACCTGGCAGAGGTCAAGGGCCTCAGTGTCGAGCAAATGGCTGCGATCACATCGGACAATTTTTTCCGCTTGTTCGACAAGGCGCCGCGACCCGCTGTCTACGGGGTTGCTGCATGAGCCAGACATTGACCATTCTGGGCTGCGGATCATCTGGTGGTGTGCCACGGATCGGCAACAACTGGGGTCGGTGTGACCCGACCGAACCCAGAAACCGCCGCAAGCGTTGTTCGGTATTGCTGGAAAGGCGCGAAGGCGATGCGCTGACCCGTGTACTGGTCGACACGACACCTGATCTTGTCACACAGCTCAACAGTGCCAATGCCTCGTCACTCGACGGGGTCTGGTTCACCCATGAACACGCAGATCATACGCATGGAATTGACGATTTGCGTCAGGTTGCAATCAATATGCGCTCACGGGTCAGTGTCTGGGCAGAGCGAGCCACTGCAGACATGTTGCTGTCGCGCTTCAGTTATTGCTTCGTCACGCCGCCCGGCTCGTCGTATCCGCCGATACTGGAAATGAATGGCATAAAGCCGGAAAACCTGGTGTCCACGAAGGGTGAGGCGGGCCATATAAGCGCAATGCCGTTTGAGGTGAACCACGGTGACATCGATGCGCTGGGATTTCGATTTGGCGATGTGGCTTACACTCCGGATCTCGTCAAGGTCCCGGACCAGTCGCTGCAATATCTTGAAGGTCTCGATGTCTGGATCGTGGATGCGCTCCGGCGCACGCCGCACCCAAGTCATTTCAGTCTCGATGACGCACTGGTTTGGATTGAACGCATGAAACCCAGGCGAGCCATTTTAACCAACATGCATATTGATATGGATTATCGGACATTGTGCAACGAGTTGCCGGACGGCGTAACACCGGCACATGATGGAATGATTGTGGAGATCGGCTGATGCAGGCAATGTTTGGAGCCTATGCCAATGCCTGGTCGCAAACCGGGGCCGCAAACCTTGCCGCATTTGTGAATGCACTGAACGTATCGGGAGAACCGTCGCCGCCGGAAGACCATGTGCCCGCAGCCCTCAAAACAGATTTTGATCAATCAATAGCCGACCTGGGCAGATTCCCTGAATTGCAGCGCGAACTGGTGCGCATCGGCAGCCAATTGGCCTGGAAGCAGGGCAATATGAAAATGCCGGAAAGCTTTCATGGCAAGTTCGCCTATGTTGAACTGGCAGGACCTCGTGGCATGGTTACAAACAACAACA
>JBDNEZ010000112.1:0-12562 GCA_041690095.1 Anderseniella sp. | reverse complement strand
TCCAGCGCCCCGAAATCACAAGGGTCGCGCACGCCGACACCGCTTGGAAGTGCCCGGATCATCGAATTCCCGTTGACTCGCCGTCTCAAGGAAATGGCCAGTGGCGGCGGCGGAGTGGTTGCTTCAGTGCTTGCCGCAATGGTTTTGTTTGGTGGCATCAGTTATGTGTTGTTGCCTGGGAACGACACTGAAACCAGCCGGACCATCGCGCAGGCTCCCACCATCGACAGTAGCGCTTCAGCACCTGCCGGTGGCGAAAGTAGCACCAAGGTTGGCGTCAATGTCGACACGGCCGAGCGTCCGCTCGATGATGCTCCCGAGACTGCCAAGGCAATAGATCCCGCGATAGATCCCATTGGTGCGTTGCTTGCTGCAGAGGCTGATCAGGCGGCCAATGGTCTAAGTGGCCTCGACAAGCTGATCGCCAATAACGGTCAGATAGAAACCTACACGGACAGTCTGACCACGGCAACGACCAAGCCCATCAAGTCTGTCGGCAAACCTGTGACACGGGATGGCAAGGGCCGCATATTCGGTGCCGATAACACCGATGCCCGGCTGGTGCTGCACGCCTCCGAACGTGTTTGGGTGCGTATTGAAGACGGCAAGGGCAAGACCATTCTTGTCGATACTCTGAATGCGGGAGACCGCTTCAGGGTGCCGAACCAGGAAGGTCTTGTGGTCATTGCCCGAGATGGCGGTTTGCTGGCGTTCGAGATTGACGGCAGGCCCGGCGGTACTCTGGGCAATCCGGGTGAGGTTCTGGTGAACCGCACGCTCGACATCGACAAGTTGATGAATCGCGGCAGCTGATATCCGGTTTTAGTATCAGGTGGAGTAACCTGATCGCTTTCAGAGTGTCAGGATACCCTTTGCGGGTTCGGTTGAACTCACACTGCTTGAGGCCGGATCCATGATGCGGTTGCAGAACGGCCTATACTTTTGCGCATCGTGTTGTAGAAGTAGATTTCATTCTGCCAGGGCATTTGGATCCACTTGAATCCTGGAGATTGCCCTGCAACCCTGGAAACGATCAGGTTCATGGTTGTTGTTCGCAACAACCAATGATCATCCTGATCCGGCAATACTGTCATCATGTCCCTTTCTGATAGCCCGCAAATTGATAGAATCCTGCAGCGCTTCGATGCAATCGAGGCGGAACTTGGCTCCGGCGTTGTCGGGGACGATTTCGTGCGGCTGTCGAAGGAGTATGCCGAGCTTGAACCGACAGTGACGGTTATCCGTTGCTTGCGCTCCACCAGCCAGGAGTTGACTGGCGTGGAAGACATGATGCGCTCCGGTGACGCTGAAATGGAAGAGTTGGCGCGGTCGGAACAAGACGGCCTGAAGCAACGTCTGGAAACACTTGAGCATGACTTGCGGCTGCAATTGCTGCCGAAAGATGCCGCAGATCAACGAAACGTCATTCTTGAAATTCGAGCAGGTACCGGTGGCGATGAGGCGGCGTTGTTTGTCGGCGATCTGTTCCGCATGTATCAGCGGCACGCAGCATTGCACGGCTGGAAGGTCGAGGTGATGTCGGCCAGCGAAGCAGAGCAGGGTGGCTACAAGGAAATTATCGCCGGTATTTCCGGTGCCGGCGTGTATGCCAAGCTGAAATTTGAATCCGGTGTGCATCGCGTTCAACGGGTTCCTGAAACCGAAGCGCAAGGCCGTATTCACACATCTGCTGCTACCGTAGCGGTTTTGCCGGAAGCCGAGGAAGTGGATGTCGAAGTGCGAAACGAGGATATTCGCATCGATACAATGCGGGCATCAGGTGCTGGCGGGCAGCACGTCAACACGACCGATTCGGCCGTTCGGATCACTCATGTACCATCAGGAATCGTGGTGGTACGTGCAGAAAAGAGCCAGCACCAGAACCGTGCCAGCGCCATGAAAGAATTGCTCGCAAGACTTTATGACATGGAAAGAACCAGAGTTGACCAGGAACGATCAGATGCCCGCAAGGGACAGGTGGGCTCGGGTGACCGCTCGGAGCGCATCCGCACTTATAACTACCCGCAAGGCCGGGTGAGTGATCATCGCATCAATCTTACGCTGTACAAACTCGACAGCATTGTTGCCGGTGACGGGCTTGATGAAATAATAGATGCCCTGATGGCCGATCATCAGGCAACCCTGCTGGCTGCCGACGGCGATGAACATGCCGCTTGATGCGGGGAAGTTACTTCGCGACATAGCTACCAGACTGCGGCTTGCAGGCATCGACACGGCGATGCTCGATGCACGCATGATTGTTTGTCATGTGTCAGGCTTGAGCGATGTTGATCTGATAGCCCGGCCGCAGACGCCGGTGTGTGATGAACATGTCGTGCGGATCGAGGAAATGGTCAACCGGCGACAACACGGTGAACCGGTTTCGCGGCTGATCGGGCACAAGGAGTTTTTTGGACGCGAGTTCAGGGTTACGCCTGCCACGCTTGATCCGCGTCCGGACACCGAGATACTGGTGGAAACCGGCGTGCGGCTGCTGCGTGCACTGCAGAATAAACGTGCCGTACGGTTTCTCGATATCGGAACCGGCTCCGGTGTTATCGCAGTAACCGTGTTGTGTGAGGTGTTGTCTGCAACCGGGATTGCCACCGACATGTCGAGTGAGGCTCTGGAAATCTGTCGCAGCAACGCCACAGCACTGGGTGTTGAAGAGCGCCTGGAGCTTGTCTGTACGAACTGGGCAGATGGTGTGACCGGTCAATTTGATCTGGTGGTTTCAAACCCACCTTACATTGCCAGTCACGAGATTGCCGGTCTTGATGCGAATGTTCGTGAGCATGATCCCGGTCTGGCTCTCGACGGGGGAACTGACGGACTGGATGCTTATCGTGGTATTTTCTCACGTGCCGCCGACCTGCTGGCACCTGGTGGTTATGTGCTGGTTGAGTTTGGCAAGGGACAGCATGAAGCCGTTGTGCAGATTGCGGCGCGTGAAGGTCTCGCTCTGACAGGCGGCAGCGCCGGTCTTATACCTGATCTGGCCGGCATAATTCGATGCGCGGTATTCAAAGATTGTTGATGCTATGTGCCTTTTGTAAAAAAATCACTTGGAAAGGCGGCCACAAGCGGTTATTTTCTTTTGTAGCGAGGTCGTGTGGCGCGGGGATGTGGATGACACATTGAGCGCAAGACTTATTGGAGCGAATGATCGCGGGCGCAGAATCAGATGTGCGCCAATCTTGTCAAGGCACCTTAAAATCACATTGATATCCCAGGCACTGAGGCTTGGAAGGTAGCATTTGCGGATTGTGGACGGTCAAGGCGTCCGGGGCTTAAATACTACAGGGGTTACACAAGGCATATTTGCTTTGAAGCATTTTTGAGAGGCTTTCCTGTTTTCGAAAGAGCAGGCAGGCTGGGTTTTTGTACAATTTGCAGGTGAAATTACGGAATGAGACAAGGACAACAGCACAATAAGAACAGGTCCCGCGGTCGTGGCGGTAGCGGTGGCGGCGGCGGTGGAAACCGTGGCGGCAGCGGCGGTGGACGCCAGTCCAATCCGCTTAACCGGGTGTTCGAAAGCAATGGTCCGGACGTGAAAGTGCGCGGCAATGCCCAGACAATTGCCGACAAATACCTGCAACTGGCCCGTGACGCGGTTTCGTCCGGGGAGAATGTGAACGCTGAAAATTACTTCCAGCATGCCGAACATTACCTGCGAATCGTGTCGGCAGCCCAGGCATTCAATCAACAAAACCAGCAGGCACAACAGGCGCAGCAGACACAGCCGCGGCGCGATGATGGTGACAATGAGCCAGATGCCACCTCCGCCAATACCAAATCCAATGCCAATAGTGCTGATGGCGACACCAGGGAAGCGTCTTCCGCTGAAGCAGACGGGCCCGACAACAACCGGCAGAATACCCGCAGAAACAATCGCGGGCAGCGCGGCAATGACCGTCAGCGTGCAAATGCTGCAGACGGTGACGAAGCCGCAACCCGCGAAGCGACGGCACAACCTGGCTCGTCTTCTGACAGTGAAGAAAACTGGCAATCCCAGGCACCTGACTTCCTGCGCCGGGAAACAGGCGAACGTGATGGCAATTCAGGCGGCAATGACGAGGATGCACCTGCTGCTACCAAACCAAAACGCCAGCCGCGTGTGCGCAAACCGAAACCGGTTGCAGTAGCTGAAGCAGCCGACAACACTGCCTCATCCTCTGACAGTGCACCGGCTGCAACCAGCGAAGCGCCTGTTCAAGGTGAAACGTCTGAGGATGTCAGCGCGGCTTGATGCGGTCAATATTCGGGGCCATTGGTATCAGGTGTCATTCAAGGGCAATCCGCTGACCGGTGGTCAGAACAAGGTCCGCTGTTGAACTGACATAGATGCCGCAGTCACCGTGCTGAAATCCGGACACCAGGATGCGGGGCAGGTTCATGTCGCGCTCGGCAGTTTGTGGATTTACACTGGTGGCGGCGCATCGTTGAATGCGTTCGGCGACGCGAAATGCTGGCGTTCCATCTACCTGCAATGTCTTGCCCAACCAGCCAAACTCTGCCCAGGGTTCTGCGCCTTCAATATGAATGTTGGCGCGAAACCTTAAGGGATCAAGCGACTTTCCAGCCACGCGTTCGACTTCGCGTACGCTTGCCAGGTTGAGAATCGAGATGAATTTTGCCGGCACATCGGTAAAATTGTGACCCTCGGCATGAACCACGCGTGGGCTGCCGCGCAGTTCGTTTTTCATGTATGCGGCCATGAACTGTTCGATGATCTGTCGTCCGACCGGGGTCGACAGATCGCCACGCGCGATCTGCCTGCCGTCACGGTTTATGGTCAAAACCGGATTTCCACCGGATACATCCAGGCTGGTATCAAGTCCGGCGATTTTCTCATGGCTCATCAACTGGGCAAAAGCAGTCTTGGGCAGGTATGCCGGTGCGGCTGCGTCGAACTTCCTTGCACCAGCCTCGATTGCCCAGCTCCGGTCAAACGGAAAATTTTCCCCGGCGCTGAGCTGTATGGACTCATGGGTCTGCACTGACATGCCCTTCACCGGAAATGTGTTCAACGCGCAGATGGTCATCTTGCTGGCCATGATTGGATTGTCCGAACCTTGTTATGGGGAAACCGTTCCCTATATCTGGCAGGAAGCATGGTGTTTGACCAGAGGATGAAGGATGTTGGCTTTGAGCGGCATTCGTCTTTGGCCTGGCAGCAGGACAACACGGACAGGGGTCCAGAGCCCGAATCCGAAACCGGATATCCAGAATTCAGCGCCGAGATTTCGGGCTGTGAACCCGGATAGGCCACAAGGAGGTTGTAATGGATTTTGAAAAATACACTGAGCGTGCAAAGGGCTTTATTCAAGCCGCCCAGAATCTGGCATTGCGCGAAAATCATCAACAGTTTTCAACTGAACACATTCTGAAAGTACTGCTTGATGATGATCAGGGCCTGGCGTCAGGCCTGATCAAGACCGCAGGCGGTGACCCCAAGGTAATCCTGGCCGATGTCAGTGAGCGTCTCGCGAAGATCCCGAAAGTCGAAGGCTCGGGTGCCGGCAAGATATATCTTGCACCGGAAACCGCCCGGGTGTTCGAAACCGCCCAGCAGATTTCCGGCAAGGCAGGTGACAGTTTCGTTACCGCTGAGCGTTTGCTGCAGGCTCTGACGATTGAAAAATCAGGTGCGCACGATGCTCTCAAGGCAGGCGGTGTCACGCCTACCGGGCTGAACAAGGCGATTGATGAATTGCGCCAGGGGCGCACGGCAGACAGCGCGTCTGCCGAAGAAGGCTATGATGCCCTGAAGCGCTTTGCCCGTGACCTGACCGAAGCGGCCCGCGAAGGCAAGCTTGATCCGGTTATCGGCCGTGACGAGGAAATCCGCCGTACGATCCAGGTTTTGTCACGTCGCACCAAGAACAATCCGGTGCTGATCGGTGAACCCGGCGTCGGCAAGACAGCCATCGCTGAAGGTCTGGCGCTTCGCATTGTCAACGGTGATGTGCCTGAAAGCCTGCGCGACAAGAAATTGATGTCGCTTGATATGGGCGCACTGATTGCCGGTGCGAAATACCGCGGTGAGTTTGAAGAACGGCTCAAATCCGTGCTGTCGGAGGTTCAGGCAGCGTCAGGTAAAATCATCCTGTTCATCGATGAGATGCATACACTTGTGGGCGCCGGCAAGGCGGATGGTGCAATGGATGCCTCAAACCTGCTGAAACCCGCTTTGGCGCGCGGTGAATTGCACTGTGTTGGAGCAACAACTCTGGATGAATACCGCAAGCATGTTGAAAAGGACGCAGCACTGGCGCGGCGTTTCCAACCGGTGTTTGTGTCTGAACCAACCGTTGAAGATACCGTCTCGATCCTGCGCGGCCTGAAGGAAAAGTATGAATTGCACCATGGTGTGCGCATCACCGATGCAGCACTTGTGGCAGCGGCCAACTTGTCCAATCGCTATATCACGGATCGGTTTTTGCCGGACAAGGCCATCGATTTGATGGATGAGGCCGGTTCGCGTCTGCGTATGCAGGTTGATTCGAAACCTGAAGAACTGGACGAACTGGATCGCCGCATCATTCAGTTGAAGATCGAGCGTGAGGCCTTGAAGAAGGAGACCGACAAGGCATCTCAAACCAGGCTCGGTAAGCTGGAAAAGGAACTGGCCGATCTTGAAGAAAGCTCGTCCGAACTGACCCAGACCTGGCAGGCAGAAAAACAGAAACTCAATGCAGCCCAGAAGATCAAGGAAGATCTGGATCGGGCCCGTGTTGAACTCGAGCGTGCACAGCGAGGCGGCGACCTGGCCAGGGCCGGCGAGCTTGCCTATGGCACGATCCCGCAACTGGAGAAGAAACTCATCGAAACGGAAGCGGTCTGCAAACCAGCCAATCCGTTGATGGAAGAAGCGGTTACCGAAAGTCATATTGCAGGCGTGGTATCGCGCTGGACCGGGATTCCGGTCGACAAGATGCTGGAAGGTGAACGCGAGAAACTGCTGACCATGGAAGCGGCTCTCTCCAAGCGGGTTGTCGGACAGGCTGATGCGGTACGCTCGGTTTCAACGGCGGTACGCCGTGCGCGGGCCGGACTTCAGGATCCCGGACGGCCCATCGGTTCGTTCATGTTCCTGGGCCCCACCGGTGTTGGTAAAACCGAATTGACCAAGACACTGGCGTCGTTCCTGTTTGATGATGAGCACGCGATGGTGCGTATCGACATGTCGGAATACATGGAGAAGCATTCGGTGTCCCGGTTGATCGGCGCGCCGCCCGGATATGTCGGCTATGATGAAGGTGGCGCACTGACCGAAGCGGTTCGCCGCCGGCCATATCAGGTGATCCTGTTTGACGAGATTGAAAAGGCACATCCCGATGTGTTCAATGTTTTGCTGCAGGTGCTTGATGATGGCCGTCTGACCGATGGCCAGGGCCGTACCGTCGACTTCCGTAATACGCTGATCATCATGACCTCCAATATCGGCTCGGAGTTCCTCGTGGCGCTCAAGGAGGATCAGGCAGTCGAAGCTGCTCGCGGCGAGGTGATGGAGATGGTGCGGTCCCACTTCCGGCCCGAATTTCTCAACCGGTTGGACGAGATCATCCTGTTTAACCGGCTTAAACGGGAAAATATGGGGGCCATTGTGGACATCCAGCTGGCTCGCCTGGCAAAGCTTCTGGAAGATCGCAAGATCGTTCTGGATCTTACGGACGAAGCACGTGATTATCTGGCCACCCAGGGCTATGATCCCGCCTATGGAGCGCGCCCGCTAAAGCGGGTTATCCAGAAGCTGGTTCAGGATCCGCTGGCAGAAGCCATACTTGAAGGTCGAATTCACGATGATCAGACCGTCAGTATCGATGTCGGCAAACATGGCCTGACATTTACCGGCGAAACCGGCAATGATCTGGAGGCTAGTGCCATAACCTCCAATCAGGGTGATGACGGGTCCCAACCGGCCAGCGTTCACTAAAGCAATATGGGTTCAATTGAACCCATAAAGTTGCTCTAACACTTTGGAAATCATCAGCCTGATCTAACCACAAATGTTCGGTACGCGGCATTCCTGCGGTGTCGCGTACCAGTCCGTCAGGGCTGTTCAGGTAATGACTGAGGCAACTCCCTATGGACTTTTGCCGGACAGGCTTTGACGCTACCATGCCGGCATGAGCTATTCCCTCAATGCAGGTCTGCGCACATCCATTGCCCAAAACCTGTCAGTACATAATCGGATCAGTGTCACGCAGGCGGCCTTGCGAAAGGCTGCCGTGGCACTGGTCATCGGTGCAGCGGCGCAAGATGCGCCAACCGACATCGTGGTGACCCTGAGAGCAACCAGGTTGAACCGGCATGGCGGCCAGTATGCCCTGCCGGGCGGACGTCTTGACGAGGGCGAAAGCGTCATTGAAGCTGCGCTGCGCGAAACCCACGAAGAAATCGGCCTGTATCTGGAAACATCATCGGTTTTGGGGTTGCTTGATGATCTGGTGACCCGGTCGGGTTTCGTCATCACACCGGTCGTGGTGTGGGCCGGCGCAGGTGCCAGCTTTACCCCGGACCCCGGTGAGGTTGCACAGCTTTATCGGCTTCCGCTGGCAGAACTGGACCGTGCATCAATCCCCGAAACCGTCCCTGACAGATCAGGTGGCAAGCCGGTCATGTCGGCAGTGTTTCCAACAATCGGTCAGCGAATGTATGCGCCAACGGCTGCGCTTTTGTACCAGTTTCGCGAAGTATGCCTGCATGGCCGTTCAACCCGGGTTGGCAATCTTGGCCAGCCTGAATTCACCCGGAGTTGAACATGTGATCACGACACTCAAACAGCATGTTATACCAAAGGAACTGACTATTGTCGTCCCTGCGCTGGCAATCCTTGTATTCGGTCTGACCGTACCCGCTGCCAACGGGAAAAGCCTTTCGCCCATGGAAATTGCGCGCAAGTCGGTCGTGACCGTGCTGCCGGTCTGGCCGGGGCGTCCGGCGAACCTGGACGAACCGGCAGGCAGTGGTGTGGTCATGGGGGATGGCCACACCATAGTGACGGCCGATCATGTGTTGGGGCCGGCCCGGACTCCGATGCCGGTGCTGGTGCGCGATGATGATGGCACGGCGTATCAGGCGAGTATTATTGCGCGTCACAAGGCAAGTGACATGGCGGTCCTGCGGATTGATGAAAAGCTGCCGGCACTGGCAGGTCGCGGCAGCGGATTGAGCCTAGGTGATGAAGTCTGCGCCATTGGCAACGCGTTTGGTGTTGGGCTGTCGGTCAGTTGCGGCCGGGTATCCGCACTTCACCGCGCCGGTATCGGCTTCAACGCGATTGAAGATTTCATCCAGACCGACGCTGCAGTGAACCCCGGCATGTCAGGCGGCGCGCTTGTGGATATGCAGGGTCGTTTTACCGGGATGCTGTCTGCCATTTTCACCAAGACTTCAGATGCAAATATCGGGGTGAATTTTGCGGTGGACGCGAGGCTGGTTCAGATCATTGCCGACAGCCTGACAAAAACCGGCCGTTTTGTTCCGGCCAGAACAGGTGTCGTACTGCGGGCTGTGCCACGCAGCGGTGAAGCGGGCAGGCAGGGTGTGCAGGTGCTGAAAATCGTGCCCGGGCTGCCCGGCGACAAATCAGGCCTCAAGACGGGCGATATCGTGTATCTGGCAAATGACAGACGCATCCGAAAGCCGCAGGACTGGTTATCTGTCGTGGCCGGCAGGCGGCCTGGTGAACCAATTGAAGTGTCTGGTGTGCGGGACGGCAAGCCGTTTCAGTGGTTGATGAGCGAATAATACATACCCGTCAAAACCGGAAAATGGTCTATTGCCCGTTGACCTGTGCGATTTGAATTGAGGACGGCGCTTCCTGCATGAGAGCCAGGATCTTGCCCTTCTGTCGCTTGAATGCCTTCAGATCCTCGCCTTCCAGCTTCATGTTCGAGGAGGCAATCTGTACCCGGCGCGGGTTGACCGGACGCCCGGCCTTGCGGACTTCGTAGTGCAGGTGAGGACCGGTAGACCGGCCGGTTGTGCCGACATAGCCAATCACCTGGCCCTGGCGGACTTTTTGGCCTTTTTCCAGTTTGGCAGTCTTGCTCATGTGAGCATAAAGCGTTGAGTATTTTCCGGTGTGTTTGATGACAACCGCGCGGCCATAGGAACCCCGCCAGCCAGCCTGAACGATTACACCATCGCCGGCTGCCTTGATTGGTGTGCCACGCGCTGCGCCGAAATCAACGCCGGTATGGAGCTTGTTATAGCCGAGCAACGGATGCCGGCGCATGCCAAAACCTGACGTGATCCGGGCGCCGGAAATGGGTGTTCGCATCAAGGACTTGCTGGCGCCTACGCCGTTCTCGTCATAATACGAGGTCTGGCCCTTCGCATCAGTGAAGCGGTAGTAAATATGGTCGCGGCCGGACGTGCGCAACTTGGCATAATGCAGGACTTTTCGTTTGGTCGATGAGCCGCTGAGCGGATTGCCGTAGAACAGGTCGATCAGGTCGCCTGCATGGATCTGACGTTGCAGGTCGATATTGTGACCGAGAACCTTCATGGCGGCGTTCACAACGTAGTTTGGAACGCCATTGTCACGGGCGGCTGCATAGATCGAGGATGACACCTTTGCCCTGGCGCGATAATGCGGTGCATTGGCGATGCGCGACAGCGGTTTGGCTCTTTTGCCGCCACTTGTCGCGATATACCGGCCATCATCATCTGATTCGACAATCAGTTCTTCGCCACCTGGAGGGGTAAACGATACCCGCACCGGTGCAATGACCTCATTGCCGTAGAAATCCTGCTGCTTGTCCAGCGTAACCGAATATCTCTGGCCCACGCGAACCAGCCGGCCCGGAAATACCGGCTCGATTGCAGCCGCGACGGCCTGGGCGCTCTCGACCGTAACGCCGAGGTCTATCATACGGCCAATCAGTGTGTCGCCCTGGCGCAGAGCAATTTCCTCGTCCACCGGTTCGGGTGGCAGCGTCTTGGAAACACTGGTCGAGTTACCTGTATCGGGCAGAGAGGCAAGTTCTATGCTGTTTTCGAGTACTAACGGTTGGCCATAGGCCAAGGCATTGCTGGTTGGAGCCGGGTAGCCGTTTTCCGGCAACAAATCTCCGGTTGCGTTGATGCCGCTGGTGTCTGGCTGACCCTGAATGTAGGCCACCGACAATGGCTGCATCGGACTGGCGGAAACCGCCTTGGCGATTGCACCGTTGAAATCGCCCTTGGTTGATGTCTGGATGAAACTTGCAGGCTCAAGCGTTGAGTTGGCAGATTGAGCATTCGAAGTCTGCCAACTGTTGGCGAAGACGCCTTGAGTCGCAGAGGGCCCGGTCAACGCAAGCCAGGCAGCAGCGGCGCCACTGAACAAGGTTAAAGTCACCATGCTCACCAACTGGAGATTGCTGGATTTGGCTTTTTCAACAAGGAAAAAATCAGTGCTGGCGACAGCAAGGTCATCGATGCTGAGTTTACGAGCGGTCTCTGTCAAAGAGCCTGCCTGATGTGGCCGCATCTTCTTGAACAATGACTTCAACCCGTAGAACCCCTTGACCTGGCTGGATCATAAACACTGCCAAGACGGCAAACGATGATCCGGTTTTAAACCCCGGACCAATGCTCTCACATCCATCCAGCGCAGTTTTGTCGTCACGCAGTCACCCAAACCTGACAAACGCTATGCCGAACGCAGTGTAAAACTGCAGGTCAGCCGTCCCCGCCAGCTGTGGTGACAATGCCCGCCCGTCCGCATCCTGTCAACCTTTTGAGATGCTGTGAAGCTGTAAAACCTGAGCCTGCACAATGAGTTGACGTTAGCGGTGGTGAGGTTGTAAGGCGAATCTTTGACAACCTCTTGCGGCGCCATATTGGGAGAATTTGGTTTATCAGCCGTTAACTCGCCGATAATTGACAAAGTTTAATAATCTGCCTTTTTTAAAACACAAAACCGTCGTTTTGAGGACGCTTTAAAGCCCGCAATAACTCCAATTGTGGCAAGCGGAATAAAGGCGGCAAAAACCCAGACAGCAACAAGTTTTGACGTTTGTACCGACAGGCCGCCGGAAAAACCGGCAGAGTTGGCAACAAGACCCGCGGCAGCTGCCCCAAGGGCATAGGCGATTCGCTGGATCAGTGGAATTGACGCGGCAGCAATGGAGCGTTCTTCCTCGTCGACGGATTCGACCATCCGCCGGATAATGAAACTCCAGAACATTCCGAATCCGGCACCCTGCAAAACTGCAAATACGCAGATCAGCCAGACCGGCCCCGAAACCATGGTGACGGCAAATCCCAGCAGTCCGATGAACACCGCGCCTGTGCCGGCTCTGATAACCAGTGCCTCGTGGTGTCCGGGCACGCTGGACAGGATGATCGCGGCGAGCGACCAACCTATTGATTCCAAAGCAATAACATAACCGGTTTCGATGGCCGACAAGTGATGCAGGATGCGCAACAGGACAGGTCCGAAAATGGAAAACGAGATGGTCGATGCCGCCAGTGCGAACACCATCAACAAGGAGTTGCGGGCGATGCTGCCGGGTGTCCGGACTGCCTTTGGCAGGATGTGACCCGAGGCGCGGTTTTGATC
>JBDNEZ010000111.1:0-12476 GCA_041690095.1 Anderseniella sp. | reverse complement strand
TGATTCATCCTCAAAAAACTTCAGCAGGTTGACGGCTGCATCGCGCATGGAATCCTTGTCGGACATCACGACAACTGCATGCGAGCCCACGAAACATCCAAGCGCTGCCAGTTCACCGCCGAAATCCAGCGGCACATCGCCTTTCGATGCCGGCAGAATACCGCCTGATGCACCACCTGGCAGATATCCCTTGAAGCTGTGCCCGTCAGCCATGCCACCACACATTTCGATCAGTTCATTGACCGATGCGCCGGCCGGCGCCAGCACCACGCCGGGGTTTTTCAGCCGCCCCGACACCGAGTAGGAGCGCGGTCCCTTGTGGCCATCCTTGCCTTGCGAGGCGAACCAGTCAGGTCCTTTCTCAACAATTGGCGGCATCCAGTAGACAGTCTCCACATTGTGCACCAGCGTCGGGCGCCCGAACAATCCGACCTGCGCCACATATGGCGGCCGGTGCCGCGGCAGACCGCGCTTGCCCTCGATGGATTCGATCATAGCGCTTTCTTCACCGCATATATACGCACCTGCGCCACGGCGCACATGCACATAGCCTTCCGGCACAATGCCATCAGCTTCCAGCTTGCCGATCTCGTCTTTCAGAAGTTGCACAACAGCCGGGTATTCGTCGCGCATATAGATATAGGCCGCGGATGCTTCAACCCCCCATGCGGCTATCAGCATGCCTTCGAGAAACTGGTGCGGGCGGGTGTGCAGATAATAGCGATCCTTGAATGTGCCGGGCTCGCCTTCATCCCCATTGATGCACAGGTAACGCGGCCCCTGACCGGCACGAACGAATTTCCACTTCTGCCCGGACGGGAAGCCTGCACCGCCGAGACCCTTGAGACCGGCTTCCAGCAATGTATCTATGACCTGCTCCGGCGTCTTCGATCCGCCCCGCAACGCCTTCAACTGACCGTACCCGCCTTCAGCCTTGTAATCCTCGTAAGTCTGGTATGCAGGCATGTCCGGACTGACGGCCTTGTTCGCAGCCATGATGGTCAGCTTTTCAACACTGACATTGCCGACATAATTGTGCCCGACCGCAGCAGCAGGTGCCACATCGCACAGCCCCATGCAGGGCCCGTGCACCACACGTACACCGGCAGGTACATTGTCACCCAATGCCTTGATGATATCCTGGGCGCCGGCCATTTCGCATGACAATGAATCACAGACCCGGATGGTGATCTCTGCAGGTGCGGTTTCGCCTTCTTTCACCACATCGAAGTGATGATAGAAAGTCGCGACTTCGTAGACTTCCGCCATCGGCAACCGCATATCCAGCGCCAGTGCAGCCAGGTGACCCGCTGACAGATGTCCCCACTTGTCCTGCACAAGATGCAGATATTCAATCAGCATGTCGCGCTGCAGGGGTTGATGCCCGGCCAGCAACTCCGAAATCTCCTGATGAGCTACAAGGTCAAGCTGGCGGCCTTTTGGAAACGCCCGGCCTTTGCCCTTGCCCTTGCCGCCCCGACCGGGTCGAATAGGCTTGAAATCGTCACCGCCTGCATGCTTGTTCATGTTTGCCCGTGCCTTTTTTCGAATTGTTGCTGGACCAGCGTTACACCGCCCGCTAGACCGCCATTATGCCAGATTTGAGTGTTCGAAATACCAACATGTCAAACTCTGGCTCTGGCCGCGACGTGAAACTACGCTGATCAGTTCTATTAGCCAGAATTAAATGTTATACCTGAAGGTGTCCAGTTTAATGCAGGAATTCGATCATGAAATTGACGTGAAGGGGCTGCAATGCCCGCTCCCTGTATTGAAAGCCAGGAAACGGTTGATGTCTCTTAAATATGGAGAATCATTGAGAATTCTGGCGACGGACCCGGCGGCGGCAATCGACTTTCCGCACTATTGCAGCGAGAGCGGAAACGAACTGGTAAGTCAGCACGAAGAAGCTGGCGTCCTGGTATTTATCATCAGAAAAACTCATGCCAAGTGAGCTTTCTGAATTACTCACCCCAGATCAGGATGATTTTTGATTGAATCAACCAAAAATCATAAACCTGATCGTTTCCAAAGTGTTATACCAGATTTCAGTAACAGCGACTCATTTCATCGGTTCAATTGAATCCATGTTGCTCTGGGCTGATGTTACCCCGGAACAGGTGTTTTTATGGCACCAGCGCCTTCTGAACGTCGGCAGTGAATCCGACCAGTACATCTCCATCCATGACAAAAACCGGTCGCTTGATCAAGGCCGGATGCGCGGTCATCAGTTGTATTGCGCTGGTCGCGACAACATTCTCCTTGTCTGCACCGGGCAAGCCGCGCCAGGTTGTGCCACGCCGGTTGAGCAGAGTTTCCCAACCTGCCCTGTCGGCCCAACCGGCAATCACCTGGCGCTCAAGCTTCGCCTTGCGAATGTCATGAAACGCGTGCTCAACGCCTGCCGCTGTCAGCCATTTGCGTGCCTTGCGGCAGGTGTCGCAATTGCTCAGCCCGTAAACCTTGATCATCATCTACCCCTGCGCAAGGACAAGGTGTCATCGGAAAACGCTTCAGCACCGCCGGTGATCGGGTCCGTGAATGCCTTCAGCAATCCGTCCAGTTCATCGCGCGCGATATCGCGGGTGATAAACACCAGCCGGGTCCGGTGATCTGCATCGGGCCAGCGCTCAAGCCGTTCCGGCGGATGCAGCACATGCTGCACACCGTGAATGACCACCGGGCGATCCACATCGTCTGCAAGCTTGACGATGCCCTTCATACGCAAAAGATTCGGTCCGTGATAGCTCTGCAGCAGTTCCAGAAACAGTTCGAACTGCATCGGCCCGATGGCCTTGTCGGTGGCTATGCAGAAAGAACTGATGTGTTCGTCATGCCGGTTCACATCATGTGAGTGGGCATGATGGTGAGAATGATTGTCGTCTGCTGCATGAGCGTGATCAGCGAGTGTTTCAGCCTGCTTGCGTCGTGACCGTCGCCGGCCGGCTCTCTCAGGTGCCTCAAAGGCCTCGGCCCCCAGCCAGCGCCGGACCTGCTCGGGCCGGGCCGGATCATCTGCGGCAGACGTCTCGAACAGCCGGCTCGCTGAAGCTTCTCCATTGTGTGTCGTCAGGATACGCGCCGCCGGCGCCAGTTTGCGCATTCGCGCGATGATATCATCCAGGGCGTTTTCGCCTTCCAGCCCCGACAGCAGGTCCGCTTTCGACAACACCAGCTTGTCAGCGACCGCCACCTGCCTGACGGCTTCATCATGGATATCCAGGGTGGAGGATCCGTTCACAGCATCGACCAGTGTAACCACGCCTTCCAACCGATATCTTTGCAGAAGGTCGCGATGCGACATCAGCGTTTGCAGGACAGGTGCCGGATCCGCCAGCCCGGTGGTCTCTATGATGACCCGGTCAAATGCCTTGATCGCGCCTGCATCCCTGCGTGTCATCAGATCAGCAAGTGTGTCGACAAGATCACCGCGAATAGTGCAGCACAAACAGCCCGACGACATCTCGAATACGTTGCTGTCTGCAGTTTCCACCAGCAGGTGATCAAGCCCGATCTCGCCAAACTCATTGATGATGACAGCGGCATTCGACAGTGCCGGGTCCTTGAGCAGCGCGTTCAGCAAGGTCGTCTTTCCGGCACCCAGAAAACCTGTGAGAACCGAAACGGGTATGATTGGAAGCTTGGGGTCAGGACCCATTTTTGTGAACTCGCTGGATTGGCGCCGATACTATTGCTTCACTGATGCCGGCGGCAATGCCCGCACGCTCCTGACAAGATACTAAGCCTGCCACTATTTATCGGCTGCCGGTTTCCGCTTCCGGCGCTTCTTTTTGACCGTCTTGCCGGAAGACTTTCCACCCTTGGTCTTTTCGCGGCCCGACAGGTCGGCAAAGGATGCAAATACCGATGGGGTCACAACCTCACATTTACCACCGGCGCCGCGAACCTGATCACAAAGCGACTGGCTTGTGCCTTGTGAAATATTGAAGGTGACCGGCACGAAATCCTTGGTGAACGGAATCCGCACCACGCCGCTTCCTGCCTGCTTGAAAGCGTTCACCTTGACCGCCTGAATGCCGTTGATGACAGCTTCAGCTTCCGCCGCACTCTTGAACTTTCCGAATGTAGCGCCCCACCCGGAAAACGTATCGGCGCTGACCATTTGCAGGCCTGTGCCGCCACAAACCCGCTTGCGCAAATTTGGCGGAGTACCGCCCTCATTCTGCAATGCAGCCAATGATGATGTAGCCGGGTAACCAGCCG
Source organism: Anderseniella sp. (assembly GCA_041690095.1). Taxonomy (GTDB): domain Bacteria; phylum Pseudomonadota; class Alphaproteobacteria; order Rhizobiales; family Aestuariivirgaceae; genus Anderseniella. The sequence continues at coordinate 8,252 of JBDNEZ010000111.1, read as the reverse complement.
CGGTCTCCATGACCACTTTGGCCTTCTGGGCCCGCGCCCGCCCGCTGCGCGTGCCGAACACCACCGCGACAACAAGCCGGCCGTTGATGTGTGCAGTGGCCACCAGATTGAAACCGGACGGGCAGATAAAGCCGGTCTTCATGCCGTCTGCCTTGTCCCATATGCGCAGCAGGTAATTGCGATTTCGCAGTTTTTTCTTGCCAAGTTGCAGATACGGAGCGGAATAATATTTGCGAGATTGCGGGTACTTGCTCAACAGCGCATATGACAAAATCGCCATATCGCGGGCAGTTGTGTACTGCTCCTTGTCATACAGTCCATGCGGATTGACAAAGTGCGATCCCGTCATGCCGAGATCACGGGCAGTTGCATTCATCAGCCGTGCAAAATCTTGCTGGGTGCCGGAAACAATTTCCGCCAGAAGGGCGGCCATGTCATTGGCCGAGTAGATCAGCAATGCCTTGAGAGCAAGATCAACCGACACCTTGTGGCCGGGTGCAAAGCCGATTTTGCTGGGCGGAGGAGCCGAGGATGTCGTGGTGACGGTGCCCTCGGTATCCGGCGTGATCTTGCCCTGTTCGATGGCCTGAAACACGATATAGGCCGTCATCAGTTTTGTCAGGGAAGCGGGAAACCACGGCTTGCCGGCATCATGGGCGACCATGACATTGCCGGTCTTGCCGTCATAGACCACGACCGGATTTGCCGCAGCCGCCGTCAGGCTGGCCAGCAGCATCAACCCGGCAGTCAGCAAGACCCGGATTGTGAGTGTGAGTGAAGCAACCAAAACATGTTCCCGTAAACTTGTCCGCCCCCGCTACGACATGCCTAACACCTCACAGGCAGGCGGATCAATGGGGCAATTCACCGGGCGTATGGTTGCCGACCGGCTCAAGCACCATGTCGGGCAATTCCGTGTTCACTCATGCCAAAAAGCCATCTGATCTGCAAAATGGTGCCCCCAGCCGGACTCGAACCGGCACGCCCTCACGGACAACAGATTTTGAGTCTATCGCGTCTACCAGTTCCGCCACAGGGGCCTAAAATCGAGCCGGATAATAGGCAAGACCAGTCACCCGTCAACATCAAACATCATCACGGGCTAAATGAGTCTCGAACGATACAGCGAATTCACTTGTTCAATGGACAAATCATCGCGCCCGGCGTATTGCCTTCGGCTATGCTGAAAAATCTTTATGACTGGTTGATGAGACTTGCCGGCCACCGCCATGCGCAGTGGTATCTGTCGGTGATTTCATTCGTTGAAAGTTCGGTTTTCCCGCTACCGCCAGACGCAATGTTGATCCCGATGACACTGGCAAAACCGGAAAATGCGTGGCGCTATGCAACCATCTGCACCATCGCCTCGGTGCTGGGAGGCCTGCTCGGCTACTATATCGGCTATGCTCTGTTCGACACGCTCGGCCAGTGGATACTGAGTGCTTATAATCTCGACGACAAATTCTTCTAATTCCCGCAGAAGTTCAATGAATGGGGCTTGCCGATTGTGTTTTTTGCCGGCCTGACCCCATTTCCCTACAAGGTCGTGACCTTGATGAGCGGCGTTACCGAAATGGCCCTGCCGGTATTTATCGCAGCATCGGTTGTCTCACGCGGCCTTCGCTTCTATCTGGTTTGCGGCCTGCTGTACTGGCTGGGAGAACCCATGCGAGCGTTCATCGAGAAATATCTCGGCTGGTTGACTCTGGCTGCAGGCATGGCTCTGGTGGGCGGGTTTGCGGCCATTAGATACCTGTAATGAATAGATCAGGAATATCGCTGTGACCAAAACCAAATCTGTACGACAGCTTGCGCTGCTCGCCTTTCTGATTGCACTGGCAACCATAACCGCAGCATGGGCATTCGAAGTCATTGGCGGCTATCGACCGTGCACCCTGTGTTATCAACAACGCTGGGCCTACTATTTTTCGCTGCCAATTCTGGGCCTGATCTGGATTCGCATGGCAACCATCAATTCGGACATCGACGTGGTGCGCTGGGGCCTGATTGTCGTGGCCATCGCCATGCTGATCAATGCCGGTCTGGGCTTTTATCATTCCGGCGTTGAATGGGGTTGGTTTGACGGACCGGCAGCGTGTTCGTCCGGTGCCGGCCTGTCCGGCGGCCTGCCTGATCTCGGTACGGCAAAAGTGATCAATTGTTCTGATGCGCAATGGCGCCTGCTTGGCCTGTCGTTCGCGGGCTGGAACGTGGTTGTTTCGGGTGTCATCGCAGCCATTGCAGCCGTGGGCGCAAGACGCATCTAAAGCAGTTCTGGAAAACAACCCCCGATCTTACGGATCAAGCTCTGTATCCCAGTACAGGTAGTCCTGCCAGCTCTGATGCAGATAGTTTGGCGGAAACTGCCTGCCATTGGCATGCAGCTGATGCACCGTTGGCTTGATCGGATGCATTGAAGGATGCATGCCGCAATCCTTCGCCATCTTGTTGGCTTTGCGCAGATTGCACGGGCTGCAGGCAGCAACAACATTATCCCAGGTTGTCTGACCGCCTTTTGACCGCGGGATCAGATGGTCAAACGTCAGTTCGTCGCCACGACCACAATACTGGCACATGAACTTGTCACGCAAAAACACGTTGAAACGGGTGAATGCAGGATAGTGCGCTGGCTTCACATAGGTCTTCAGAGACACCACCGAGGGCAACCGCACTTCGAAACTGGGCGAGCGCACAACAGTGTCATATTCTGAAACGATGTGTACGCGCTCCAGAAACACCGCCTTGACCACGTCCTGCCAGCCCCACAGGGATAGCGGGTAATAGCTCAGCGGCCGGTAATCAGCATTCAATACAAGAGCCGGACAATTGTCCGGCGCAACATTGGCGTGCAGCACGTCCTCTCCTTCCGAGGGTTGGTTACAGAGAATGCAAACGACGATTCGTATCTACTATATCTTGTGCAACGGGCGTGTGAAGAGTGCAAATTTGTGACATGAATTTGCCCACCCGGCAGCGGTCAGCTTCAGGATCCAGGCTCACGACCCTGGCCACGATGGCGCGCGTAAAGCGCCCACAGATAGCACGCCGCAACCGCGCGCCATGGCCTCCAGCGCTCGGCGTGTATCGACATGTCCGCTATCGATGGCACGTCACCAAGTTGTTCAAACAGCTGCAGGCCAACCCGCACCGCAAGATCACCGGCCGGCCAGGCATCACGGCGGCCAAGACAGGTCACCAGGTAAATATCAGCAGTCCATTGAGCAACACCACGAAGCCTTTTCAGTTCGGCCGCGGCAGCGCCATCATCAAGGCCCGCCAGTGAACAGAAACTGAAGCTGCCTTGCCGTTCAGCCTTCGCTGCTTCGATGATGGCAGTCGCCTTGGCGCGGGTCAGGCCATGACTGGCCAGATCAGAGACCTGCATTTCACTTATGCTGGCCGCATCAAACGGCGACAGCGCAGGTTCCACTCTCGCCCATATCGAGCGGGCAGCCTTGGTGGAGATCAACTGCCCCACCACAATGTGGGCCAGGCCGGCAAGGCCGCCTTCGCGTCTGCGCAATCCCGGCAAGCCGGATTGCGCATGCAGTGTCCGAAACCGGGGGTCAAGCTCGAACAGGGCTTCCGCCCCGGCGGCGAGGTCATCTATCGTGTTGATGGCAAGGACTTGTTGGTTCATGAAAGTCACTATAGTCCAGCACCGATATCCGGCCAGAAGATTTACCCCGAAAGGCCAGAACAATGGCAGCTTCGATTTTCCGCTTTGCGCCCAGCCCCAATGGCAGGCTGCATCTGGGCCATGCCTATTCGGCCCTGTTTACTGCACAACAGGCAGGATTGCACACTGGCGTATTTCTGTTGCGCATCGAAGACATCGACCGTACCCGGTGTAAACCCGAATTTGCCGAACAGGCCCAGAATGACCTGAAATGGCTCGGCCTTGACTGGCCGCAACCGGTACGTCACCAGTCCCGCCACATGCATGAATACACCAGCATAACAGACCGGCTCGAAAGACTGCAATTGCTTTACCCTTGCTTCTGCACCAGAGCCAGACTGTCAGGCGCCCACGGCCCAAAGGACCCCGACGGCAGCACAGTCTATCCCGGCTATTGCCGTTTGATGACACGGGTGGAACGCAACCGGCGCATGACGGCTGGTGAGCCGTATGCACTTCGGCTCGACATGTCAAAAGCCATCGTGGCAGCCGGACCCGGTTTGAGTTTCCATGAAAGCGGTTGTGGCCCGGCAGGCGAAACCGGCATCATTGCCTGCACACCGCAGGTTTGGGGCGACGTCATTCTTGCCCGCAAGGATATCGGCACCAGTTACCATATCGCCGTGGTTCATGATGATGCCGTTCAGGGCATTACCCATGTCACCCGCGGCATTGACCTGTTTCACGCCACGTCCATTCACCGGGTTCTGCAATCCATCCTGGAGTTTCCGATGCCGGCCTATATTCATCACAAACTGATATCCGATGATACCGGGCGCAAACTGTCCAAGAGCCTTGGTGACGTGTCTCTTGCAGCGTTGCGAGACGAAGGCGTCACGCCGGAAGTAATCCGCGAACAGTTGGGTTTCCACAGCTTGCCCGGCGACTGAACAATCAGGACAGGTCCGCCGGAAACGTCCAAACTCGACACAATCCATAAAACCAAAGGATGTAATTATACCAAAGGAACTAACTATTGGCCCATTTGATGGTCCAGAATAAGTGCAAACCGCTTTATACCAGATCTCAGTAACAGCGACCCATTTCACCGAGCGTCTTTCAGATGTGTGGCACCAGCGCCAGCACGATGGTCAAGGTGACAATGGACAGTGCCGTTCCCGCCGCCACGCTGGCTGACAGAGCGGCTTCCGCTACGCCCTCACGCTCGGCAAATATGTAAGCATTGGCCCCCGTTGGCAGAGCCGCAAACAACACGACAATACCGGCTTCAACCGTTGTCAGGTCAAACACCGCATATGCCAGTAGCGCTGCTATTGCCGGCATGACGGCAAGCTTGAGAAGCATCAAAACACCGGCGGCCCGCCCGCTGCCCACAAATCCAAATCGTGCCAGCGACAATCCGAGCGCAAACAGTGCGGCCGGCACAGCAGCCTGCGCCAGCATGGAAATGACCTTGTCGGCCATGGGATGCAGGCCGAACCCGGTAAAATTCCAGATGCTCCCCGCCACCAGCGCCAGCACAATCGGGTTGGCAAACAGGTCTTTCAGCAGAGTGCGCAACAAGCTGGGCAGCCCCAGGTTTTCAGTATGTGACCCCCACTTCGCCAGCAAGGTGGCCGCAAACCATTGCACCGGCAGATGGATCGAAATGATCAGCGCCATGGGCAGCAGGGCAGCGGACCCGAAAAACGCAACCCCCAGCGGCAAGCCCAGCATCACGGTGTTGCCGAAAGCTGCGCCAAGTGCGGCTGAGGCACCCCCTGCACCGCCCAGTCCCGTCACGAAACGCGACGCCGTAATTGCCAGGATCCAGACAATTGCCACGGCGGTAAAAAAAGCCCCCCACAGCCCCCAGGGCGGGCTTGCCGGGATACCCAGTGTGACCATGGCCTTGAACAACATGGCGGGAATCGCAAACGTGAACACAAACGTCGACAGCCCACGCGCCGAGCCGTCCACAAAAAACCGGAAGCGTCCGGCACCAAAGCCGAGCACAATCAGCGCAAACACCGGCACGACAGTTGTAATCACACTTTGCAAACGAGCCCCTGCCCTTCAACTTGAAGTTGGATTATGGATGGTCTTTTGGATACACTGACCACATGGCAAGCTCCAGCAGAATACCACCTGATGTTGACAGAAAATCCGCAGACCTGCTCGAACGCGCCTATACGCTGTCAAACGATGAAGACACTCACAAGCTATATCGCGATTGGGCGAAAACCTACGACAAGACCATGCTTGATGGTTTGGGCTACGTGTCGCCACGTCTGGTGAGCCGGCTTCTGGACGGTCATGTCTCGGATCACGCCATACGGGTGCTTGATGTTGGGGCCGGAACCGGCCTTGCCGGGCAGGAACTGGACACGCTCGGATTTGTCGACATTGATGCGATTGACTATTCGGCTGACATGCTGGCCGTGGCCGCACAGCGCAACATCTACAAAAACCTGATTGAAGCTGATCTGACCAGGCCGCTCGAAATAGCTGACAAGACCTATGGCGCAGCGGTGTGTTCGGGCACTTTTACCCATGGCCATGTTGGTCCTTCATGCCTTGAAGAACTGTTTCGCATTATCAGGTCTGGTGGATTATTTGCGTTTTCAATCAATGCCGGCGTGTGGGTCGATGCCGGTTTTGAGTCCGAACTGAACAGGCTTGAGAAAGCCGGAACGGTTCGCCTGATCGCACGTAAGGCCGACAGCAACTATGCAACATCATCGGCTGAAGACTCCTGGCTCAATCTCTATGAACGGCAATAGAGATACGGCGCGTGCCAGGATCGCCCGTGCCAGGGCAATCGTCAGCAGTGATGATGCCCGCTCCGTCTATGCCAAATGGGCCACGACCTACGATCATGATGTATTTTCCACGCTCAAGGTTACCGGCACCAACACGATTGCCGACTTGTTGCATGAACATACTGCTGACATTGAGGCCGCCCGGGTTCTGGATGCCGGTTGCGGGACCGGCGCGGTTGCCGCCAGGTTGAAGCTGCATGGTTTTAAACTGATCGACGGTGTGGATCTGTCGCCGGACATGCTGAAGATTGCCAGAGCCAAAAATCTCTACCGCTCATTGATCGAGGCAGATCTCAATCAGCCTTTCGATCTCGCGCACTCACCTTACACCGCAATCGTCAGCGCCGGCACATTCACCACCGGGCATGTAGGCGCAAACGGTTTTCGCAATCTGTTCGCCCATCTTCAACCAAACGGCCTGATGGCCTGCGTCATCGCCATCCCGGTCTGGCAGCGCGATCAGTTCGACACACTTGTCGGCAAGCTGCCGGTGGAGGTGTTGGCCAACACGGTCGAGGCGACGCTGCCGGACGGCGCGCCGGACGCGCACATGCTTGTATTGCGCAGGACCTGAAATTCAACGTGGCTCCAGTTTCAGCTTGTAGCCAATATGGCTAGCGACAAACCCCAACCGATCGTAGAAACGATGGGCATCTTCGCGGGTCTTGTCGGTGGTCAACTGCACCAGGCTGCAACCACGCGACCGGCTTTCGGCTATGGCGAACTCGAACATGCGCTGGCCAAGTCCGCTACCGCGATGTGATGCAGCGACTCGAACCGCTTCGATCTGGCAGCGCAGGGCTCCCTTGCGGCTGATCCCGGCGATGAAGGTGAGTTGCATGGTTGCCGCAATCACTTCGCCTTCCTGGGCCACAAGCAGAAACTGGTTGGGATCACCATCCAGCGCTTCAAAGGCGGAAATATAAGCCTCAGCCAGAGGCAGCCGTGGGTCTTCCCTGCCATTGCCGAGACCGTCATCCGCCAGCAACCCCACAATAGCAGGAAGGTCTTCCCTGTATGCCCGTCGCAAGTCCACTTCCATGACCCAAACCTTACGCAGCTGCATCATCAAGCCGGCCGTCTATCTCGTTGACGATTTCACCCATGATGCCGGTCATGCGGAAATCCTTGGGCGTATAGACCCTGGCGACGCCCATCTGCTTCAGCACATTTGCATCTTCTTCCGGGATGATACCGCCCACAACCACAGGCACCTTGTCCATGCCGGCAGCCCGCATCCGGTTCATTACATCGCGCACCAGCGGCACATGGCTGCCTGACAGAATGGACAGGCCAACCACATGTACCTGCTGCTCGATTGCCGCTGATACGATCTCTTCCGGAGTCAGGCGAATGCCCTCATAAATGACTTCCATTCCCACTTCACCGGCCCGCACGGCAATCTGCTCAGCACCGTTCGAGTGCCCGTCCAGACCCGGCTTGCCAACCAGGAATTTTACCGGCACGCCCAATCTTTTTGATAAAGCCGTTACCTGTCTGCGCACAAGTTCAGCATCCTCAGGCAGCGCCAGCGTGACAACAGTGCCGACGCCGGTGGGGGCGCGATACTCGCCAAACACATCGCGCAGGGTCTGCCCCCACTCGCCTGTGGTTACACCGGTTTTCGCACAGACAATTGACGGTTCCATTATGTTGCGGCCATCTCGGGCAGCCGCTTTCAGATCAGCCAGGGCCGCCTCGACCGCCGCCGCATCTCGCGCCTTGCGCCACTGTTTCAGGCGCTCGATCTGCTCCTGTTCCACATGTTCCGGCACTGTCAGAACGTTGTCACCGTCACCGCCGGACAAAGG
>JBDNEZ010000110.1:0-3892 GCA_041690095.1 Anderseniella sp. | reverse complement strand
TATGATTTTGGTGCTTAAACAATATCATTCATCAGCAACAGAAAATCCCACTCGCCATGACCGAAGATAGCCTGTTCCTGCCCGGTTTGTCACCTGTAGAAGGCCTCGATGTCCACGCCTGGTTTGATGGCGGAGCACTGTCCAGTGATGGTTGCGTGGTTTTGCTGCGCGAACTTGAACGGGGTCTGAACTTCGCCGGCACGCTGGCGGCCTGTTTGCACGACAGGCGAGATCCATCACGCACTCTTCATGGTTATGCCAGCATGATCCGTTCGCGCATGTTTGCGATCGACTGCGGATACGAGGACTGTGATGACCTTGACGGGTTACGCTGCGATCCGGCATTCAAGATGGCTTGCGAGCGTCTGCCGGATACCGGTCATGCGCTGGCCTCCCAGCCGACCTTGTCGCGGCTGGAGAATACCCCATCGTGGCGCGAACTGGCGCGCATGGGACTGGCACTGATTGATTTGTTCTGCACCAGCTTCAGCACCGTGCCGGGACATATCGTGCTTGATATTGATGACACCAGTGACCGCACGCATGGCGGCCAGCAATTATCGTTGTTCAACACCCACGCCGGCGGTTATTGCTTTCAGCCGATCCATATTTACGATGCAGCGTCACAAAAGCCGGTGTGCTTTGTGCTGCGGCCAGGCAAACGTCCTTCCGGACAGGAAGCGGCTCAGGTGCTGCGCCACGTGATCCGGCGCATTCGGCAGAACTGGCCGCGTGTCACGATCACAGTACGCGGTGACGGGCATTACGGCACCCCTGAGGTGATGCAGCTTCTGGAACACTCCGGCTGCACCTATATCCTCGGTCTGCCCGGCAACAAAACCCTGAAACAGATGGGCACCTCTAACAATACGGCGTTGACCCAAAATGGGTCAATTTTGGCCGGCCATGAAGCGCTTTGACCAGGATTTTTATGATTACCGCGCTCTTGCGGGATAATCGTTCTTTAAATCCAAACTCCAGACAGACCCCTCCTGCAAAACTCAGGGCGAACCAGCCATAGCAAGACGTTCCAGCTGGACCAGACGGCGCATGTTGTAGGTCAGGTTCTTCAGGCCGATCCTCGCCTTGGCCCGCGCCAGCCCGATGCTGCGCACCAGCGTCCCGCCCATGTCGTTACTCTGAGCACCAAAGACATGCTCCACACGAGCCCTGACCCTGGAACGGGTTTTGTTGCCCTGCATCTCCCGGTTGGTCAGCGGCTTGTTACGATGGCCCTTGCGGTGAATCCGGCTCTTCAGACCCTTGTCCGCCAACTTTGCCTCGATCTGTGCCGATCGATAGGCGCTGTCTGCCCACACATCTGATGCCGTGTTGTCTGGATCGAGGACATCCTCAATGACCTGACTGTCATGCACTGCTGCGTCCGTCACCTGGTAACGCCGCACCAGCTTGTGACGACGGTCAATATTCACGTGGTTCTTGTATCCGTAGTGGCTCTTGCCGTGCTTCTTCGTCCACCGCGCATCCGTATCCTTCTGGCAACGCTTGGCCGGGTTGTCTTCCCAGCCCTGCGGCGTCTCACCTTGCTTAATCTTTGCGTTCTCATCACGGCTGTTACGCTGTTTGGGAACCGCGACGATCGAAGCGTCGATAATCTGGCCACCCATCGCCAGATAACCCTGTTTTTCCAGATAGCCGTCGAAGTCCTCAAACAAGGCTTCGATCACGCCAGCGTGAGCCAACTGTTCCCGGTACATCCATACCGTCTTGGCGTCCGGGACTTTATCCTCAAGACCCAGACCCAAAAACCGAATGAAGGAAAAGCGGTCGCGAAGTTGATATTCAACCTGGTCATCAGACAGGTTGTAAAGAGCACAAAGAACAATCGCCTTGAACATCACAACAGCGTCCCAGGGCTTGCATCCCGCATTCGACTTGCGCTCCTCGGGCGGCTTGCGCCAGGCCGCTTCCAGGCGGACCCGGAAGCCTTCCCACGGAACAACCGCATCGATCTTCACCAACGGGTCGTTCTTGGCGTCCAGACCCGCATATCGGTTGGCGATGTCGAAAAAACCCATCTGTCCCATATCTGATCACCCAAATCACTGCGTCGATGTCGTGATTCTAACTGATCAAAGTTGGAGTGGCTATTTTTAGAGGCGCCCAGATATCACACCCCTGGTGCGATGACGTTGCAACACGCAGGGCGGTTGGCAAAAACAACAAGGTCCGCCGTTTCTTCCAGACCCGGTATGGTGCAAAAAGCTGGTCGAGGGAGCGCAAGGTGATTGCCCGTGTGGAAGCTACAGAGCAAGGCAGTGATGTCCGGTATATCGTCACCAATCTGGCCGGGCGCGGCAAACATCTCTATGAAAAGATCTACTGCGCACGCGGTAAAATGGAGAATCTGATCAAGGAGCACAAGCTCTACACCAAATCCGACCGCACTTCCTGCCATCGCTGGGAAGCCAACCAGTTCCGGCTATTCCTGCACACCGGCGCCTATTGGTTGTTGCTGTTATTGCGTGGGGCTGCTCCAAAGCGTTCGCGCTGGCGCACCGCCACTTTCGAAACCATTCGCCGCGCGTTTTTGAAAATCGCCGTGCGTGTCGAGCAATTGAAAACTCGCATCACGATCGCATTGCCTACCGCGTGTCCACACCAGAACATGCTTGTCTTGCTGGTCACACGGATCAAGGCACAAAGTCCGTGACCAAGGCGGCAGGAGAGCCGCTGTTCAAACCAAAACGTCAACCCTCAACGCCTGCTCAAAACCCTCGCAACATTCTCCCCGTCAACCCGGTCGATAACGCGCGCGCTTGTCAATGCGTGACAGTCCCATGAATAATTGGGGTTAGATCCGTCTTCGGCGTACTTCTGAAGTCGATTTGGCGGCGCTGGCGCAGCTTTGAAGCTGTCGAATTTGGCACACTGGAGTGGGTCGACTGGTTCAATCATCGACGGATACTGGAGCCGATCGGCAATATCCCGCCTGCTGAAGCCGAGGAACAATATTACGCTATGCAGGACAAACTACCCGTGGCAGCATGACTTAAACCAAACAGCCTCCGGCAATCCCGGGGCGGTTCAGTGTGCACGTTTCGTGCCGCCTGAGCCGAAATGCCGCCGTTGGACATTCAGACTATCTGGACACTTCGATCGTCAATAGAATCTACACAAGGAGCCGAATTAGATGCCATCCATCCTTGTCTGTACGATCGCCTTTGTCATTTGTTCGGCTGGCTTCTTCATGCTGGGAATGCCCTTCGTCAACACCGAACGCGATCCATCCAGGTCCACGTCAATACTGCATGCACCGGTTGTTGGGTTTGGCCTTTTTGCGGCAACGTCCACGCTGGTCCAGATACTGACCGGAAACAGTTCAATTTCTGTTTTTCTGGCATCATCGATAATAATATCAATATCTTACAAGTTCTATTCTTTTGACGCGACACGCATCAGAATCCAGCTGAAACACTATGCCCCGCCCATCACCGCATCCCTGGTTCTGGTTCTGATTACGTCTCTTTGTCTGACGCTGAAAACATCGGGGGACCTGATCGGTTATGCCGACCCCATTCTTGATCATGGGAAAATAGCGATAATCAACTCGATCATCAGGGAGGGAACTCCCCCGATAAATCCCTTTACCACCGGCGAGGGACAAGCCGGACAAATGAGATATTACTACCTCTGGTATTCAACGGCAGCAATTATCGCGCAAGCTGGCGGGCTGAGCGCATGGGAGGGTGACATCGTGATGACCGCCTTCACCGCCTTCTCATCGCTGCTGTGCATGATGGGATTTGCCGCACGGCTTTCTGATGACAGAATCCAAGCCAGACGGGCAGCATACTGGATATTGGCGCTGAGTCTGGCCGGCAGTGCCTTCCCGGCCTTGTATGTGGTGTTTGGACATGAAGCAGTCCGT
>JBDNEZ010000109.1:0-22167 GCA_041690095.1 Anderseniella sp. | reverse complement strand
TGGGCGTCACCGAACCACTGATGTGGAAACTGGTGCCGGCGCTGCAACGCGAAATGGCACAAGCGTTTCCTGAGCTTTCGCGCGCCGGCGACCTGATCACGGAAACCCTGCGGCTGGAAGAAACCCGCTTCCGCAAGACACTGGAGCGTGGCTTGAAGATGCTCGACGATGAATCTGCCGACCTCACTGCCGGCGACCGGTTTTCCGGCGATGTTGCCTTCAAGCTTTATGACACTTACGGATTTCCGCTGGACCTGACAGAGGATGCGCTGCGGGCCCGCGAGATATCTGTGGACACTGATACCTTCAAGGTCGCCATGGACAAACAGAAGTCGGATGCCCGCAAGGCGTGGGTCGGCTCGGGCGATACCAACACAGACGCGGTGTGGTTTGATGTGCGCGACCATACCGGAGCGACAGACTTCCTCGGCTATGAAACCGAAACCGCTGAAGGTGTTATATCGGCAATTGTGACCGGCGACGGCAAGATGCTGGAGCGTGCCACGAAGGGCGACAAGGTATCCATCATCGTCAACCAGACGCCGTTCTACGGTGAAAGTGGCGGTCAGTCGGGCGATCGGGGTTCCATGAAGACGGCTGCCGGTGCCCGGCTGACGATCACCGACACGCAAAAGCGGCTCGGCGATCTGTTCGTGCACATCTCCGTGGTGAAAGAAGGTGTAGTGAAACTGGGAGATGCAGTGGAAATGCTGGTCGACCATGACCGGCGTTCCGGCAACCGCATTCACCACTCAGCCACCCACCTGGTGCACGAAGCACTGCGGCAGGTGCTCGGCAATCACGTTGTGCAGAAGGGCTCACTGGTCGAACCGGGCCGCTTCCGCTTCGACTTTGCTCACCCCAAGGCATTGTCGGACACCGAGCTTGAACGTGTTGAGCAGATCGCCAACCAGGTGGTCATGCACAATGACGCTGTATCGACCCGACTGATGAGCGTCGACGAAGCCATTGAGGAAGGTGCCATGGCGCTGTTTGGTGAAAAATATGGCGATGAAGTGCGTGTTGTTTCCATGGGTGTACAGCCCGGTGGAGGCAACAGGCAGACCTATTCCATGGAACTGTGTGGCGGCACACATGTGGCGCGCACCGGTGATATCGGCCTGGTGCGGGTAATCTCTGAAGCCGCCTCGGCGGCAGGTGTGCGCCGTATCGAGGCATTGGCCGGTGACGCGGCGCGTCAGTATCTCGAGTCGCGTGACAAACAGGTATCGCGCCTTGCAGGCTTGCTGAAGGCAGCACCCGACGACGTCGAAAGCCGCGTTGCCGCGCTGGTTGAAGAGCGCAAGAGCCTTGAACGGGAATTGGCAGAGGCGAAAAAGAAACTCGCCATGGGCGGCGGCGGTGCATCCGGCGGCAGCGTGATCGAGGACATAGGTGGCGTCAAACTGCTGGCGCGTGTTCTGGACGGTCTGAACCCGAAAGACCTGCGCGGCGCCATTGATGATGGCAAGGCCCAGGTGGGATCAGGCGTTGTGGCGCTGGTCGCGGTCAATGACGGCAAGGCAGCTGTCGGCGTCGGTGTAACGGATGATCTGAAGGACACGCTGAGCGCCGTAAACCTGGTCAAGTCCGGTGTCGAGGCCGTTGGCGGCAAGGGCGGCGGTGGGCGGCCTGACATGGCGCAGGGTGGCGGACCCGATGGCGGCAAGGCAGATGCCGCACTCGATGCTATTCGTGCCGTGCTGGCTGCCGGGTGACATGATAACGATCAGAAGGGTGTCGAACTATGAGTGACCGGTTGAAAGTGGCGGTCGTTGGTCTTGGGTCCATGGGGTACGGCATGGCTTCGTCGCTCCTGAAGGCGGGTCACCAAACCCACGGATTTGACATCAATCAGGATCAGGTGGCGCGGTTTGTTTCCGAAGGCGGTTCACCGGGTGATCTTGACGACATTGCCGGCAGCATCGATGCGCTCATTGTGGTTGTGCTCAATGCCGCACAAACTGAAAGCGTTCTGTTTGGCAACAACGGCGCAGTTCAGCATATGAAGCCCGGTAGCGTTGTGGTTGCCTGTGCAACTGTACCACCAGACTTTGCTCGTGCCATGCAAGCGCGTTGCGGTGAATGCGACGTGCTTTATCTGGATGCGCCAATTTCCGGGGGGTCTGCAAAAGCAGCTCTGGGTGCACTCACGATTATGGCATCAGGCACGCCGGCGACCTTCGCAGCTGCACGACCGGTGCTCGATGCAATATCAGAAAAGGTTTTCGAACTGGGCGAGGCCGCCGGAGCGGGTTCGGCGATGAAGTCGGTCAATCAACTGCTGGCAGGGGTTCATATTGCCGCCATGGCAGAAGCCCTGACATTCGGCATGACCCAGGGCGTGACGCCGGACAAGTTCGTAGAGGTTATCTCTGAATGTGCCGGCACCAGCTGGATGCTGGAAAACCGTGCACCGCACATCGTAGCCGGCGATTATACACCCCACAGTTCCGTCAATATCTGGCCCAAGGATCTGGGCATTGTGCTCGACATCGCGCGTGCGGCAAGTTTCAGCGCCCCGATTACAGCCGCGGCGTTGCAACAGTTCCTGGCAGCGGCCGGCATGGGGCTGGGTGGCGAAGACGACGCGGCTGTCGCCAAGGTTTATGCGCGCAATGCAGGCTTGAAACTTCCTGGTGAGGACTAACCAGATGGCAACCTTGCTCGGCTGCATTGCAGATGATTTTACCGGGGCAACTGATCTTGCCGGTTTGTTGGCGCGCTCCGGGGTAAAGGTATCACTGCGGATTGGGGTGCCCGCCGATGCACCATCGGGAGATACGGCTGCATTTGAAGTGATCGCGCTCAAATGCAGGACAGCGCCTGCGGAAGACGCGGTTGCAGAATGCCGCGCCGCGCTGGCCTGGCTGAAACAAGCCGGTGCAGACCGGTTTTTCTGGAAATACTGTTCAACATTTGACAGCACGCCAAAAGGCAATATCGGCCCCGTTGCGGAAGCCCTGATGGCCGATCTTCAGGTCGCTCAAACCATCTATTGTCCGGCGTTTCCGGAGAATGGACGATCGATTTTCATGGGCAATCTGTTTGTCGGCCAGTTGCCGCTTGCCGAAAGCCCGATGAAGGATCACCCGCTCACGCCAATGCGCGATTCCAACCTGATGCGGCTTCTGGAACCACAAGTGACCAATGCTGTCGGGCTTGTTGACCGGTTATGTGTCGCGCGGGGAGAGGCCGACGTCAAGGCCGAGCTCGATCGGTTAAGAAACCAGGGCGTGTGCCACGTTGTGGTCGATGCAGTTGCGAACGACGACCTCTATACGATTGCACGCGCCTGCAGTGACATGGCGCTGATGACCGGGGGAAGCGCCATCGCCATGCCGCTTCCGGATATCTACCTGAACCAAGGCCTGCTTTCGAAGGCTGCTGCAAAGCCAGCCATGCGCGATGTAGCCGGCAAGGCTATTATTCTGTCAGGCAGTTGCTCCGCCATGACCCGCAAGCAGGTTGCAGGCTACATAACTTCGGGCGCTCCCGGCTTTCAACTTGATCCCTTGACCCTGGCAGAAACTGGGCCGAAGGCCGCAATTGAATGGCTGGCGAGCCAGCCGGACGACGCAGTGCCGGTTATTTACGCCACCGCCGAACCGGATGCTGTGCGCGCAGCACAAGACAGACTGGGCGTCGAACGGGCCGGGAAAATCGTTGAAGACGCACTGGCGGCAATCGCCGTTACAGCCCGTGATAATGGTACGCGCCGGTTCGTCATTGCCGGCGGGGAGACTTCCGGCGCCGTGACCAAGGCACTTGGCGTGGACCGGCTCGACATTGGAGCGGAGATTGCGCCCGGTGTTCCGTGGTGTTTTACCGAGAGCGACGGGCATTCCATCGCGATCACGCTGAAGTCTGGCAACTTTGGCGCCCAGACGTTCTTTGCTGATGCGCTGGCAAAACTGGAGGCCGGATGAGCGCAGAGGCGAGATTGCGCGACCAGATCTGCCTGCTGGCCAAATCCCTGTTCGATCGTGGATTGACCGGCGGTTCGACCGGCAATATTTCAGCCCGCACCGACGATGATGGTCTGCTGGTTTCGCCAACAGGCACATCGTTCGGGCGTCTCGATCCGGCACGTCTGAGCCATTTTGATGCTGGCGGCAGGCATGTCAGCGGCGATACGCCCACCAAGGAAATGCCACTGCATACGGCGTTCTATGAGACGCGCTCAACGGCAGGTGCCGTTGTACACCTTCACTCTTGCCATTCGGTTGCGCTTTCCATGATGCCGGATGTCGATGAGGATAACTTCCTGCCGCCACTCACGCCCTACGCCATCATGAAACTGGGCAAGGTGAAACTGTTGCCGCTGTTTCTGCCAGGTGATCCGCAAATGGGAGAAGCCGTGCGCGGTCTGGCCGGCAAACGCTCTGCCGTCATGCTGGCCAATCACGGTCCCGTGGTTGCGGGCAAGGACGTGGAGGCCGCCTGCAATGCGATTGAAGAGCTTGAGGACACCGCACGCCTTGCAATGTTGACGCACGGTCACAAGATACGGGCACTGACCCCGGCGCAGGTTCGCTCCGTGGTGACGAAATTCAACGTGGAGTGGGACCATTGACCAGGTTTTCTGCAAATCTTGGCTTCCTGTGGACTGACAGATCGCTGCCCGAAGCAATCCATGCTGCCAAACTGGCGGGCTTCGATGCGGTCGAATGCCACTGGCCCTATGAAACCCCGGCAGCCGCCGTAAAATCCGCCCTTCAGAATACCGGCCTGATGATGCTCGGGCTTAACACGCGTCGTGGCGATGCGAGTGCCGGCGACAATGGTCTTTCAGCCATCTGTGGCCGGGAAGCTGAAGCCCTGGCAGCAATTGACGAAGCCATTACGTATGCTCGCGCCATCACGACCCCCTGCATTCATGTGATGGCCGGGTTCGCTGCCGGGCCTAAGGCCCATGCGACGTTCATCGACAACCTGCGCTATGCCTGCGACAAGGCTGCATCGCACGACATCACGATCCTCATCGAGCCGCTCAATTACTATGATGCACCGGGCTATTTCCTCAACACCACCGCTCAGGCGGCCGCGATCATCAGGGAGGTTGGCAAATCCAATCTCAAGCTGATGTTTGACTGTTATCATGTGCAGTTGATGGAAGGTGATATTACCAACAGGCTGCAGCGCCTGTTGCCGCTCATAGGACACATCCAGTTTGCGTCGGTTCCCGACCGCGGCCCGCCGGACCATGGCGAGGTCAGTTACGCGCATGTCTTCGATACAATCGCGCAACTGGGTTATGCGGCACCTCTGGGGGCGGAGTACAAGGTCGAAGGCGACACAGACGCCACGCTGGGGTGGTTGTCGGATGCTGTTTATCACCGGGCCACTATCAAACACTGACCAGTTTCTCTATCTGAACCCATCGGACTGCAAATCAGCTTGATATCTGACCATGATTCCACGGTGACCAGGGCGCGACATGTCAAAAAATGTAAAACTCCGGTCGGGGAGAGACCGGCTGCGCTATACCATACTCTTCGAAGCGGTGCTGTTTGCCATGCTGATACCGGCGGGTGCGATATTCTTTGGCAAGGAGTTGGCTGACATTGGTGTTCTGGGCGCATTTCTGCTGGTCAAAGCGGTGTTGTTGGGGCTGCTTTACAACTGGGTGTTCGACAAGGTTGACGCGAGACGTGGCCGCGTATCCTCGGACCGCAGACTTCCCGGTCGAATTGTACATGCTGTCGGTTTCGAACTGACCCTGCTGATCACTTCCGTTCCGATTTATTGCTGGTGGCTCAATATTACCGTTGTGGAAGCCGTCATGGTTGATCTGGTTGTGACCAGCCTTGTGGTTGCCTATACCTATCTTTTCACCCTGGCATACGACCGACTGTTTCCCGTGGTTGCACGGGTTGAACAGAATTGAAGCTATACTCGTCGCCGTTACTGAGATCTGGTATGAGTGGTAATGAGTCCTGGTTCTATGTTGTCCACTGATCTGTGTCATGATCGGGGTGCTGCCGGTTCACGAGCTTTGCCAGGTCTGCCGGTGTGCGGTCATCTGTTGTGGAATGACCGGGCAGGGCGGTGATGGTGTGGAACCAGGCGCGTTTGTTCTCGATACCCACCTCGCTGAGCGGCGGGGCGATGTCGGGGGTGTCCAGAGATCCCACGGTCATCTCGTAATTCACATCGCCTTCCTCGCGCATGTAGAGCGGCGTGCCGCAGTCTTCGCAAAAGCCGCGCACGGTGATCGAGGTTGGTGCAAATTCCGCCGGTTTGCCGCGGGTCCATTCAAGCTGGCGCACGGGAGCCGTCACCAGCACCATGCCGAAATTGCCGCCGGCCTTCTGGCACATCCGGCAATGGCAGATGCCGGATTGCCCCAGCGGCCCGGTTATCCGGTAGCGCACGGCGCCGCACTGGCAACCGCCTGAAAGGGCGTCCGCCGTCACGAGCGTTGCCAGACCACGGGAAACCAGTCTTCCGGCAATGCGTCTCCCATAGTCAGTTTCAGGCCCATTTCATCAAACGGCGGTGATACGGCATGATTGCGCGCAACATAGCGGCAATCCTCGCCAATGAAGCGAAAGCTGACAGCACGCCGGCGAGTGCCGGAGTTGTTGGGCGGTGCGTTGTGTAGGGTATGATAGTCGAAGGCGACTGCATCGCCCGGCTCCAGGTCCCAGGCGCGCAGTTCACCGGCGCGCTGTTCCTCGTCAATCTCGGGGAAGGGATGATAGACCGACGTATCGCCTTCAAGCGGCTCCAGTGTCTTGAAGCGGCGCGGCACATAGGTCACCGAGCCCTGGTGACTGCCGGCAATAAAGTGCGGGCACACGGCTTTGGAGACGGGATCGAGAGGCACCCAGATGGACACTGTCTTGCTGCCGTCCAGGCAATAGTACGGCAGGTCCTGATGCCATGGTGTCGGATCTGCGGTACCAGCCTCCTTGACCAGCACGTGTTCATGAAACAACTGGGTGCGTGATGCGTTCATCAGGTCGCCGGCGATGGCGCCCAACGGGCCCTGGTCACACACATCCTTGTAGGCTTTTATGCGCTGCCAGTTGACACAATCGCCGAAATAGGCGCCGGGTTTGCCTTCTTCAGTGTGGTTTTTCCCGTAAGGTCCGGGGGTTAGCATGTTTTCTTCAATTGCAGCCGCAAGCTGGTCACGCCACGCGGAATCAATGATGTTGCGCAATACGCAAACGCCGTCACGGCTGAATTCTTCACGGGTGCGGGCTGATATTGTGTTCATGCTGTTCTCCGGTTCACCATCTTCAGACTCCGAGCATGCAGCAAGCCGGCGATGTCGGCAATCGGTCAATTCCAGCTATTTGTCTGCTATCTGGTCTTGCCCACAATGCAGACGACCGAGCGGGCGCGCAGCGAACTGCAAATGTTGGCGGCCTGCTTCCGGGTGGCAGCGCCAATGCGCGCGGAATACCGCCGCCTTGCGCCCATGCTCAGGTTCCTGACCCCGACAATCATGGGGGGCGTTTCGCGCAGGTCAGCCGGAAAATTTCGTCTTACACGGTTGAAGGTGCGCACTGCGGTACTTCGGGAGAAGCTTTCGGAAATCAGAACGCCCCAGGGCTGGCGCGGTGCTGCCGGGGCTGCCAGACGAATGCGTCCGGGCTTGCGGACAAACTGCAGACAGGCGGCGGTAAATGATCTGAGCTTGTCTATTTTCGGTATGGGGTGGCGCGCGTCGGGCTTTCGCCAGTCTTCAACGACACGCCCTGTTATGGAAAAAACATAGTTTTCGGTTTCCAGCGGCACACCTCCCCCGGCAATGAAACGGATTGCTGCACCTTCGCCGGCATTGTAGGCAACAGCCGCCAGTCCCAGATTTCCAAAGCGGTATTTCAGGTGGGCAAGAAAATCAATTGAAGCGGTCAGCGCGGCGGCCGGGTCATACGGGTCAGCCAGACCGCGCCGCTTTGCCGTGCCGGGAATGAACTGCGCAATGCCTTGTGCACCTGCCGGAGATACTGCATTGGGCGAGAACCGGCTTTCGGCATTGATCAGGCGCGCGATGAAATGCGGGTTGATGCCGCGCCAGCTGGAGCGGTTTTCCATCAACCGGCACACATCGCTGGCGAAGGCGTCTGCGGAGACGGTCAGCGGTGCCTGCACAGGCTTTACCCCGGTCTTGACGGGCCGGGCTGAAGCGCTGGCAGCAAAGCAGATGCAGCTTGCGAATAGAAAAACCGTGAGCGTGTCAGTCCATGGCTTTCTGCAGGTTGCGATCAACGGCATCGAGGAAGCCTTGTGTGCTGAGCCATTTTTGTTCAGGTCCAATAAGCACGGCAAGATCCTTGGTCATCTCGCCGTCTTCAACGGTGTCAATACACACCTTTTCCAGTGTGTCGGCAAATTTGGCCAGTTCTGTGTTGTCGTCCAGTTTGGCGCGATGTGCCAGGCCCCGGGTCCAGGCAAAAATCGAGGCGATGGAGTTGGTCGAGGTCTCCTTGCCTTCCTGGTGCAGGCGGTAGTGGCGGGTAACCGTACCGTGAGCGGCTTCCGCCTCGACAGTGTCACCGTCCGGTGTCATCAGCACAGACGTCATCAGGCCCAGTGATCCAAAGCCCTGTGCAACGGTGTCTGACTGAACGTCGCCATCATAGTTCTTGCAGGCCCACAAATAGCCTCCGGACCATTTCATTGCTGAGGCCACCATGTCGTCAATCAGACGGTGTTCGTAGGTGATGCCTGCTTCTGCGAATTTTTCAGTGAATTCCGCGTCGAAAATCTCCTGGAAGATGTCCTTGAAGCGGCCGTCATAGGCTTTAAGGATGGTGTTCTTGGTGCTGAGATACACCGGATAGCCCAGCGTCAGGCCGTAGTTCATCGATGCACGCGCAAAGTCGCGGATGGAATCGTCCAGATTGTACATGGCCATGGCAACGCCGGAGCCGGGCGCCTGAAACACTTCTCTTTCGATGACCTTGCCGTCGTCGCCTTCAAACTTGATGGTCAGTTTGCCGGCGGTCGGGAACCTGAAGTCGGTCGCGCGATACTGGTCGCCGAAGGCATGACGGCCAACCACGATTGGCTGGGTCCAGCCCGGTACAAGGCGCGGCACGTTCTGGCAGATGATCGGCGCACGGAAAATAACCCCGCCGAGAATGTTGCGGATCGTGCCGTTTGGCGAGCGCCACATCTTTTTCAGACCAAATTCTTCCACACGCTGTTCATCCGGCGTGATGGTCGCGCATTTGACGCCCACTCCGTATTTCTTGATGGCTTCAGCGGCATCAATGGTGACCTGATCGTCAGTCTCGTCGCGGTACTCGATGCCCAGATCGTAATATTTCAGGTCAATGTCGAGGTAGGGATGGATCAGCTTGTCCTTGATGAACTGCCATATGATGCGTGTCATCTCGTCGCCGTCGAGTTCAACAACGGGATTGGCAACTTTGATCTTGGACATGAAAACTTAGCCTCGCTTTGTAGGGTTGGTGCAGCGCACAACAGGTTATGGTGCGCGTCATAGCAAAGCGCGCGACGAAGCGCAAATATGACCATCGGCTAACAGGGGCAGCATCGTCGCAAGACGGCGACATGCGGTTGCGTTCAATCTTTATTGATAAACCGGACCCCGATTTCCCGGTTGTCCCGCCAGCAGACCTGGGCCTGTTTCACTGCGCCGTCCGGCAGGATGGTAAATTGAAAGCACGACGGCACGGTGATGTCGTCGCCTAGGCGCAGCTTTGCGCCGGCGGACGTAAGATCACTGATCTCGCACGGCACGCCCGGCTCATCACCGGGATAAATGATCAAGCCGTTCTTGCTTTCGTCGGGATGCTGTTCAGCGTTGTCGTGCCGGGAGTCTGCTGCGGATTGCAGCTCATCTGCGGGTTCCGTGTTCAATGCAGGAATGAGAATTTCGCCAACAGCGCTGCCCGGTGAGCGCGACGGGTGCGGTCTTGAGGGCTGAAGCGGCCGAGAAACATCGGATGGCGATGTATTCAAGGCCTTCACGCGATCGAGTTGATGAAGCAAGCGCTGATGCAGGTCCGACATGTTCATTTCCGGAATCTTGTTCCAAACGGTGAAATTCCCGGATGATTATCTGTCATGATTGATGAAAACCGGGTAAATGGCGGGAACAATATCCCGGCAAAGCATGGTTTTTTCTCTCAGAGCAGTGGCCATCGGCATGTATGGATAACATTTCCCTAACACTTTGGAATCGAGCACCTTTATTGGATCGGATGATTTCATCTGATCGAATGATGCTGTTGAGGCTTGTATTTTTCAAGCTCTGGTGTATCGCCTATTGCAGCATGACAACCAGACCAACAGACAGCGCGGACAAGCCGGCCGTGATCCTGGTGAACCCGCAATTGGGGGAAAACATCGGCACAGCTGCGCGTGCCATGGCCAATTTTGCCTTGTGTGAACTGCATATCGTCGAACCGCGCGATGGCTGGCCCAACGAGCGCGCGCTGAGTGCATCGGCCGGCGCTGTTCAGATCATTGAGCAAGCCAGGCTTCACGACACCTGCAAGCTGGCAATTGAACCGTTCAACCGGATCTATGCCACCACTGCTCGGCCACGCGGCATGACCCAGCAGATCATGACGCCGCAAGAGGCTGCCGACGATATGCACCGCCGTATCGGCAATGGAGAGCGCATTGCGATCATGTTCGGCCGCGAGCGCTGGGGGCTGAGCAATGAAGAGGTTTCACTGGCCGACGTCATCATCACGGCACCCGTTGATCCGGAGTTTGCATCCATAAACATCGCCCAGGCAGTGCTGCTGGTTGGCTATGAATGGTATAAGCCCATAGCTGCCAGTCTGGGCATGGGGACCGGTGAATTGCCGGCCATGAAAGGATCAGGCCTGAGAGTTCGTGGCGGCGAGGGGTTGGCCACCAAGCAGGACCTGCAAGGATTTTTTGCCCATCTGGAATCCGAGCTGGAGGCTGCCGGGTTTTTCAAATCACCTGCCATGCGCCCCGGCATGATTCGCAACTTGCGCAACATGTTTCAGCGTATCGAACTCAGCCTGCAGGAAATCAGAACATTGCGCGGCGTCATCGCGTCGTTGACCAGGACCCATTTGCGGGCGCGCAAGAGCCGTAGTGCAACCAACGACGGGGTTGGTGAATGAGCAATCGGGGACCGCGTATCCTGGTTTTTGACTCTGGTGCAGGCGGCTTGAGCGTAGCACATGCAATACGTGCGCAACTGCCGGATGCAGATATTGTCTATGCAGCCGACACAGCCGGTTTTCCTTATGGCAAATGGGCCGAGGTGTTGCTGGTGCGCAGGATATTGCGGGTGATGCGGGATTTGCTGAAACTGGTGAAACCGGATTGCGTAGTGATCGGATGCAACACCGCCAGTACGCTGGCCCTGGATGTGTTGCGGGAGGAATTTCAGATACCGTTTGTGGGAACCGTACCTGCCATCAAGCCTGCGGCTGCGCTGACAAAAACCGGGGTTATCGGCGTGTTGGCCACTCCGGGCACAGCGCGGCGCGAATATACCAAAACTCTCATCCATACCTATGCATTTCATTGCAAGGTCATCCTGCACGGCGCAAATCGTCTTGCGGGCATGGCGGAGATGAAGCTGGCAGGCGGCGTGGTGGACAAAGCTGCTCTGGTGGCCGAAATCAGCCCGGTGTTCCGCGAAAAGCGTGGTGCGCGGACGGATGTCGTGGTGCTCGGATGCACACACTATCCGCTGCTGCTGGAAGAGATGCAGGAGGTTGCACCATGGCCGGTGACCTGGATCGACCCGGCACCGGCAATCGCGCGACGCACGGCATCGATTCTGGCTGAGGGCAGTAAATCAGCCAGTCATCCGGTCGTAGTTGAGCGCAACACAGTCATCCTGACAGCACACCCCAAATGTGGTGACCATGTGCCTGCCGGATTTGCCGATGCGGGGTTTGACAAGTTGCAGGTTGTCGATATTCCCCTCTGATTGCCAAAAGGCCGCCTGTTCATGAAACTGATTGAAACCGTTGAGCAACCGAACCGCATTTATGGTGAAACAGTCCATGCATCTCTGATCAAGGTGACCGACTACATCGCGCCGCACCACGCGGCCTTCATCGAGGCATCACCGTTTGTGGCACTGATGGTGCCCGGGAGACAGGGCACACAAGACCTGGTGGTGACAAAATGCCTTACAGAGTTTGACACGGTGCGGGTTCCGGCGTAAAAGCCACCTCGTTCTGTGCCGTCAAGGCCAGTACATTGCTTGTTCGTGACCGTTTCGCCTTTCCCGAATTTTAAACGCGGGAACACTTTGGGGAGGAACAGTCTGTCGGACCGGGAGACCGGTGAGAAGGAGAACAGGCTTCATAACCCAAGAGGCGGTCAGCGGAATTTTATCCGACACTGGCCGCTGTTTTTATTTTTGATCTGGAGTGCATTGTAAAAATGTCTAATCGTGTAAGCTCAAAGTACAAACTTGATCGCCGCATGGGCGAAAATATCTGGGGCCGTCCGAAATCCCCGGTAAATCGCCGTGAATACGGCCCCGGCCAGCATGGCCAGCGCCGCAAGGGCAAGCTCAGTGACTTCGGTACGCAGTTGCGCGCCAAGCAGAAGCTGAAAGGCTATTACGGCTCGATCTCTGAAAAACAATTCCTGGCAACCTACAAGGAAGCCTCGCGGATCAAGGGCAACACCGCAGAAAACCTGATCGGCCTGCTTGAGCGCCGGCTTGATGCGGTTGTCTATCGCGCAAAACTGGTTCCAACGGTTTTTGCCGCGCGCCAGTTCGTCAACCACGGTCATGTGCTGGTGAACGGCAAGCGGGTCAACATCCCGAGCTACCGCGTCAACATCGACGATGTCATCGAAGTTCGCCAGAAATCCCGCGAAATGGGGCTGGTGCTGGAAGCCATCCAGAGCCCGGAACGCGATGTTCCCGATTATATCGATGCAGACCACAAGAAACTGACAGCCAAACTCGTGCGCATCCCGCTGCTGGCCGACGTGCCGTATCCGGTGATGATGGAGCCAAACCTGGTCATCGAATTCTACTCAAGCTGATCCATTCGTTCAGCTTTATCGAGATCCGGCCCGGCAGTTCACCCTGCCGGGCTTTTTGTTTGCGGAGAGACACAATATGAAACTTTACATCGGCAACCAGAAATATTCCTCATGGTCATTCAGGCCGTGGATCGCGATGAAGGTGAAAGACGTTGCATTTACCCAGGTAATGCGCCGGTTTGACGATCATCCCGAACGAGTTGATTTCAAATCGTTTTCGCCGACCGGCAAGGTGCCATGCCTGGACAATGGCGGTGTGAAGGTCTGGGAGTCGCTGGCGATACTGGAATATCTCGCGGACCTGTATCCGGATAAAGGCTTCTGGCCGGCAGATATCAACAAGCGCGCCCATGCCCGGGCCATCTCGGCTGAAATGCTGGGTGGTTTCAATTCGCTGCGCAATGCGTGCCCCATGAACATGGCGCGTGCGCACGGTGCGATTGATGTCTCGGACAGCGTGCGCAGTGATGTTGCCCGCATTGAACAGATATGGACGCAATGTCTGGAAATGTCCGGTGGACCATTCCTGTTCGGTGAGTTCTGCAACGCAGATGCGATGTATGCACCGGTGGTCAACAGGCTGCAAGTCTATCGACTATCAGACCATGGGTCGGTCAAGACCTATTCTGCCGCCATGACAGCCTTGCCCGCATGGCAGGAATGGCAGGCAGCGGGCAGGGCAGAGCCCTGGATTTATCCAGAGGACGAAGCTTGAAACAAGGGGCGGGGCGACAATGTCAACCGGGTTGAAACATTCCGGCAAGACGCATAGATAGTCGGCATATTCCTTTGACGATGTTCGATGATTCGTTTTTTTGAAAGACCGGATGTCCGCACTGCTTGAACTCAATAATCTGGTTAAGCGTTTTCAGTCGTTCACTGCCGTGAACGCTATTTCACTGGAGGTGCCTGCTGGTGAAGTGCTTGGATTTCTGGGTCCGAACGGGGCCGGGAAATCAACTACCATGAAAATGGCGGCAGGGTTTCTGACGCCCGACAGCGGCAGCGCACTCATTTGTGGTGTTGACGTCGCCGTGCAACCGGAACTGGCCCGCCGCAATCTCGGTTATCTGCCGGAAGGTGCTCCGGCTTATGGCGAGATGTCTGTCACCGGTTTCCTGAAATTTTGCGCCAGGCTGCGTGACTTGTCGGGTAGCCAGGCTCGCGAGGCCATTGCGCGTGCCGTTGACCGCACAGAACTTGGCGGCGTGCTTGACCAACCTATCGAGACCATGTCGAAAGGCTTCAAGAGGCGCGTCGGCCTGGCACAGGCTATCCTGCATGAACCCAAGGTGCTGATACTCGATGAACCCACCGACGGTCTTGATCCCAACCAGAAACACCATGTGCGCCAGTTGATCCGCGATATGGCGGCAGATCGTGCAATCGTGATATCCACGCACATCCTCGAAGAGGTCGATGCGGTGTGTTCGCGCGCCGTCATCATAGATCGCGGAACCATTGTGGCTGACGGAACGGCGGATGACCTGCGCAAGCTGGGCGCGCGCAATGGCAGAAAATCCAGCCTGGAAGAGGCCTTTCGGCAGGTGACCGCGCCCGTAACAGACCAAGAGCCTGCCCATGTCTAAGATCATGGCGATTTTCCAGCGTGAGTTGTCGGGCTATTTCACCACACCGATTGCCTATGTGTTTCTGGTTATTTTCGTGATGCTGGGCGGGTTGTTCACTTTCTATATCGGCAATCTGTACGAACGCGGTGTGGCTGACCTGTTGCCGTTTTTCACCTATCTGCCGTGGCTGTTCCTGATTCTTGTGCCGGCGATTTCCATGCGGCTGTGGTCAGAGGAACGTCGCAGCGGGACCATCGAGTTGCTGATGACCATGCCAATCAGTGTCTGGCAGGCGGTGGTTGGCAAGTGGCTGGCCGGTGTGGCTTTCGTGGCTGTTGCACTGGTGTGCACTGTTCCACTGTGGCTGACAGTCAATTACCTGGGCTCTCCCGACAATGGTGTCATTGCCGTCAGTTACCTGGGCGCGCTGGCGCTGGCGTGCGTGTTCCTGGCGATCGGCAGTTGCATGTCGGCCCTGACCAGTAATCAGGTCATCGCTTTTGTGCTGGCCGTGACGGCGGGCTTTGTGTTTGTCACATCGGGTACGCCGATTGTGCTTGACGGGGTGCGCGCCGTTGCACCGGAGGCTGTCGTTTCAGGTATCGGATCGCTGTCTGTCCTGACCCACTATGAAGGCCTGACGCGCGGATTGATCGATGTTCCAGCCGTGGTGTGGGTTGCCTCGATGACCGTCTTCTGGCTGTTTGCCACGACGGTCGCTGTTGAATTGAAAAAGGCCGGGTGAGGGTGATGTTGCAGACTGCATCAAAATCAACACTTGGCATTGCCGCACTGGTATTGGCTGCACTGGCACTGGTGGGTGTCAATCTGTGGGCCGGACAGGGCCTAAGCCGGTATCGCGCAGATATGACGGCGGGTGGCATCTACACCTTGTCCGATGCAACCAGGACGGTGTTGTCCGGTCTCGATGAGCCGGTGACCATCCGGCTGTTCTACACACCGGAACTTGGCGCGCAGGTGCCGACCTACGCCAGGCATCATGACCGTGTGCTGTCGATGTTGCGCCACTATGGCGATCTGTCTGCCGGGAAACTGCGGGTCTCGCTGGTGAACGCGGAACGGTTCACCGACGAAGAGGATGAAGCCGCCGCCATCGGCCTGCAGGCAGCACCTCTGCCGGGTGGCAACGGGTCGGCATTTTTCGGCCTGGCGGGTACCAATTCCACGGATGAACTGGAGATCATTCCGTTTATGGCGCTGGAACGCCAGGACTTCCTGGAACTGGACCTGACACGCATGGTGTTCAAGCTTGCCAATGCGGGCAAGAAGAAAATTGCACTGATGAGCCGCTTGCCGCTTGCCGGCAACGTCAATTCGCAGACCGGGCAGCAAATTCCGGCATGGGCGGTGGTTGACCAGTTGCGGGACTTTTTCGACCTGGATTTTCTATCACCGACCTTTGACGCGGTGCCGGAAGACGCCGACCTGCTGTTGCTTGTCGCACCCGGTGAACTGAATCAGAAGACGGCCTATGCCATTGACCAGTATGGGCTGGCGGGCAAACCGGTGATCGTGTTTGCCGACCCTTATTCCGAAGTGTTGCAGACAGGTCGTGACAGTTTGCAGGCAAATCCGTTGTTTACCGCTTTGCTGGCCTCCTGGGGTACGCAGCTCGAGGCGGACAAGGTGGTCGGTGACATCGACAATTCGCGGCAGGTCCAGTTCAACAATCAGGGCCAGCCGGCCATCGTCAACTATCTTCCCTGGCTGGCCATACCACAAACCAGTTTTGATCGCACGGACGGCATCTTCAGCCAGATTTCCTCATTGCTGTTTGCCTCTGCCGGGGCGCTGTCATCGGTGACAGACGCCGGCACCAGCTTCCAGCCGCTGGTTGCCAGTTCGCCGCGCTCTGCAATGATTGACGTGAAGCAACTGCGCAATCCCAACCCCATCCAGATGCTGCAATCGTTTTTGCCGGATGGTCAACAGCGTGTGCTGGCTGCCAGGTTGCGCGGCAATGCCATGTCGTCGTTCAAGGACGGTCGTCCCGAGGATGCTGCGGTCACGGACGAACATGTCGCGACCGGGCCGGTCAATGTGCTGGTGGTATCGGATGCTGATATGCTGTTTGACTCGTTCTGGGCCGAGGTCGGTCAGTCCAATGGCCGCCAGGTGATCATTCCGCGCGCTGGCAATGCCAACTTCCTGATCAATGCCATCCAGGACATGGCCGGTGGCCAGGCACTGGCAGGCTTGCGCGGCCGCGGGGTCGAGCAACGTCCGTTCACCCGCGTCGCACAGTTGCGGGCTGATGCCAATGCCAGGTTCAGGCAGCAGGAGCAGTTGCTCAACAAGCGACTGCAGGAGACCCAGAAGAAACTCACCGAACTGTTGTCGCGGTCGAAGGACGGCGAGGTAACCTTGAGCGAGGCCGAGCAGAAGAGCATTGAAGATTTTCGCAGCGAGATGTTCACCGTTCGCAAGAGCCTGCGTGAGGTGCAGCGCAATCTGCAGGCCGATATCGATGCGCTGGGCAGCAGGGTGAAAATGGCGAACATTGCCGTTGTTCCGCTGATCATCGGCTTGTTCGGGTTTTTCGTGCTATGGCGCAGACGTTCTCGCGCAAGCGCTTCCAAGGCGAAGGGAGCCAGGTGATGACACTTCGCGGCGTGATTGCACTGGCCGTTGTGGCTGCTGTCTGTGTGGCAGGTGCCACCTGGCAGTTGCGGTCCAACTCATCGGGCTTTGTCGAGGCACAACGTGGCGAACGGCTGCTGCCGGATTTGTTATCGCAAGCCAACGATATTGTAGCGGTCACGATTAGCCAGGCGGGCAGGGACGTGCGTATTGAACGCGCCGGTTCATCCTACGTCCTGGGCGGCTCGGGCTACGCGGTAAAAGGCGGCAAGTTTCAGTCGGCAATCGTGGCGACTGCCAGTCTTGAAAAGTTTGATGCCAAGACAACGCGTGCCGGGAAATATCCGTTGATCGAGGTTGAACCACCTGCGGACAAGGATGCCAGGAGCCGGTTGATCCGGTTCGAAGACGCCGAAGGCAACACCCTTGGCGAGTTGATACTGGGCAAGAAGGCTCGCAGCCGGCTGGGTGGTGCGGTCGGCGACGGGCAGTATGTCCGTCTGCCTGAAGACACCCAAAGCTGGCTGGTGCGCGGGGTGGTTGAAGCCGATTTGAAGCTGGATGGCTGGGTCGAAACTGCAATTACCGACATGAACGCTGAACATGTGGTGCGAGCGACTTTCCAGCCCACGGGCGGCTCGGAACTGGTGGTGCGCCGCACCGGCGTGACGCAGGGCGGTCAACCCAAGTTCGAACTGGACGCCGTGCCTGCTGGCCGCAAGCCGAAAAATGATCTGACGCTCAGATATGCCGCAACCGACCTGGGCAATGTCAGCTTTGTTGATGTGCGCAAGGATAGCGGTGGCGACATTGTGCAGCGCGCAACCCTGATGATGGCGGATGGACTGATTGTCGAGTTCCGCATCACCAGCGATAACTGGGTAAATCTGCACATTGTCAATGAGGGCAAGGACAAGACCACGCTGAATGACCTGAAGGCCCGCACACAAGGCTGGCAGTACCAACTGGCCGACTACAAGCTGAAACAGTTGCAATTGGTCATGTCTGATCTGACGGAGTGAAATTGTAGCATAGACGATGGTTGGTGACCCATTTGGCGGCGTCAAATCAGCCAATTCCTAAGCACCTTCCAATCTTGGTTTTGTGTCCTCAACGAAGTCTTTGTCTGATTTTTTCAGGAATCCGGCCTGCCAGCTTTGGGAAAGACTTTCGAGACCGGCGAGTTCGGCGGCCACAGCTTTGTCGAGCCTGGCATCGAAGCGCGCGCGGATCAGGCGTTGCAGCGGCCAGTCAGGATGGTGACGCTCCTGCAACTGCAGACGATCGCCGATGCACACTGTGCCTTCCTGCAGAACCCGATAGTACCAGCCGGTTCGCCCGGTGCTCTGGAAATGTGCTGCCATGTCGTCCAGGCTCATATGGGCATTCAACTTCCAACAGGGTTGGCGGCCCTGGGAAATCTGGAGTTTTGCCGACCCCGTGGACAGGACGTCTCCGAGGCAGAGATTTGCTTCGTTGAGGCCAATAGTTGAGATGTTTTCGCCAAAGCACCCGGGCATGAACTGTTCAGCGTATTGTGGGAAGTGCTTTTGCCAAAATTCCATGTGTTCCGAGGCGTAGTGATGAACTGCTTTTTCGGGGCCGCCGTGAACCGCCAAATCAGCCTGGCAGTCATCGGCGAAGCCGGTTATTTCCACCCGTAAAGGCCCTTGCGCCAGAGTCTTGCCAATGGCAGACGGCGGTTTGCCCGGCCAGCGATCTTCGACCTTGCCGACGTACAGACCGATGATTTCGCCAGATGGCTCTGTTGTTCCTGTCATTCAAGCTGCCTCTTGATGTTCGTGGCAGATCTGCCGGACTTCTGAAGCGGCCAGATGTTCATTCAGAAGTTGGCAGTATCCGCCGGACTTTTTCCGCTGGTGATACCGGCAAGTTTCGCAAACACCGAAAGGGCGCCCGTTTCGCGCAGCAAGTGCACCGCGCACCAGTGCTTCCAATCCGTCGCCAAGCGCTGATCTTGTTTCCGGGTTCATGTGTTCAACAGTGTCATCAATCACGTTGGGGCGATCAAGTATTTCAGTACCCTGTCTGGTGACCGAATAGGAGATCCAGCGTTGGTCGGTTTGCGAGCGCACTTCCTCAATCAACCCCTTGCGCGCCAGCGCCTTCAGAGTTTGGGTCACGGTTCCCCGGGTGGTCGCCATGAATTCGGCGACCTGCGAGGGCGCACGAGAAAACCGATTGGCCCGGACCAGATAAGACAGGGCCGACCTTTGGGTAGGATTGAGATTGTCGCTCCACTCATCGGCGGCATTGATGCGGGCAATGCGTTCAATGAGATCATGGATTGGGGATTTTGATATCTGCTTCATGATTATAATAATAGCGAGTCAAAATTAGTATTGCAACAATTTCGATTCGCTATTATAACGCGTCTTGTCAGCAACCCTTCTTGCAGGAGACAGTTATGAAACACATTGCCCTTGGCGCAGCAGTATTGGCGCTTTCATCCTCAACAGTATTTGCAGATGCAAGTCATGCGGTTAACCAGAAAGGAGCCGTCATCTCAAAGGTGGATAAATCAAAAACCGCAGCCTTCGACATTCTCGCCGCCCATATTCACCGCATGGGTCGTACGGTCACTTTTCACATGACCACGAGCGGCGAGGCAGGTTCGAAAATCCCGGAACCGGCCGGCCAGCTTGGCGGAGCGCCGGTGTTATCCTATGTCTGGCCAACGTCGCTTGATCCGGCCAGCGTCGGTTTTGAAGGCAAGACCGGCATTCTGGCGCTTGCGGCTACAAGCCACCCGGACTTTGACGATACGCCACTCTATGATGAAGACGGAGACGGTGATCCGGCGAATGACGGTGTGAAATGGCACAGCCACTGGGTAGTGCTGACGCCAACCGACGCCTGTGGAGAAGGCGCGCTCGGCGTCCGCGACATTCCCGAAGGCGAAACCCCTGCCATGCCTGCGACCTGGCCCGGTTTACCGATGTTTATCGACAGTCCCGGATTTACACCGTTGTTCGACGGTCCGGAAGTGACAATCAACGCCTCGTTTGCGGATACCGAAGTTATCGTTGGAGCAGGATACGATGGCGTGACAGCAGCGTTGAAAGTGAACGCGGATGTTCACGCACCGCTGCTTTGCGTGACAGATGTATTCGACGTAGCATCCGGCGACCTGAGCCTGCCTGGCAAGGTCAGGTAAATAGTGCACATCAACACTTCGATGAGAGGCATTTTGCCCCTCATCGCAATCCTCCATAAAGAGAATTTCGATGCTGAAAAAATGGCTTGCGACCCTTGAACCACCTTATGCCGGTGCGCCCATCGACGTTTTCGACGTTGCCGCTATCTGGTTTCAAACCGTCGCTGAGGCGAAGCATCATTGGAGCAACAGGCAATGAGCAGCACATTGCCGCGCTCCATGGCACCGGAGTTGACGGTTTCCCAATGGTTCAATACGAACGTGGATATGAGCCTCGAGAAACTGCGCGGCAGGATTGTCGTGATCGAGGCTTTTCAGATGTTGTGCCCTGGTTGCGTGTCGCACGGGCTGCCGCAGGCGAAATCTGTCCATGAAACGTTTTCCAGGGATCAGGTCGTGGTGATCGGTCTGCATACGGTGTTTGAACATCACGCGGCCATGACGCCAACATCGCTGGAGGCTTTCCTGTTCGAATACGGTTTATCGTTCCCGGTAGCTGTCGATCAGGCGGGCGACAACGACATCCCCCTTACCATGCAGGCCTATGGCCTGCGCGGAACGCCAAGTCTTCTCATTGTCGACAAGCAGGGCCGCTTGCGCGCCAACCATTTCGGCCAGGTACCGGACCTGCAGCTTGGCGCTGAAATCGCGATGCTGCTTGGCGAGGATGGGCGACCCTGAAAACCTTCGTTGAACTGACCACAGTGCAGCACCAGAAAGTCATCTGCGATAAATTGGGATCAGCCCGACGGTAACTGAGATCTGGTATAAAGTGTGAGTTTCAGACCCAATGGGGTGAGCAGGAGCCCACAATCATAAGGTGCGAACAAAAACCGACTGAAGCCTCGGGCGCTTGATCTGCAAGGTTACCGGTTTGCTTTTATCAGAACGGGATCTTTCGATTGTTATATGCAGGAACTCTCGAAACACACGCGTGACGCGACCTTGAGGTCTGCGCGAAACTTGTCAATCTCTTCACCGCGTCGATCTGCGTCCGGCAGGCGCAGCAAGTAGGCAGGATGCACGGTGATCAGAACATCCTGTCCTGCGGACGTTTTTTCAATCTTGCCGCGACGCTTCAGAATAGCAGCGCCTGACCCTGTCAGCGCTTCAGCCGCCGTTGCGCCCATAGCCAGTATGAGCTGTGGTTTCACGTTGGCAAGTTCAGCGTCCAGCCACCAGCGGCAGTGTGAAATTTCAGAAGTTGACGGGCGTTTGTGCAGCCGATGTTTGTCGCGTGGCTCAAACTTGAAGTGCTTGACCGCATTGGTCAAAAACACCCGGCTGCGGTCCAGTCCAACTGACTGAGCAATCTCGTCAAACAGCTGACCCGCCGGCCCCACGAAAGGGCGGCCTTGCAGGTCTTCCTGGTCGCCAGGTTGTTCGCCGACAATCATCAGCCTGGCATCGGGTGGCCCCTCGCCGGGAACCGCCTGGGTTGCTTCCCGGTGCAACGGGCACCGGATGCAGGCATGGATCGCCGCCGGCAGTGAGGCTGCCGGTTCGTCCCATGCCGAGGCAAGCGATGTTAACTGCGCCTGAATGCGCTGCGTCCGTTGCAGCGGCAATGTGGGAGCTGCTGTCGCCATGGCTCGCGTGCGGGCAGGGGCTGTTGCAATCAAGTCCGGGATGGCAGCGGCCTCGGGCAGGTTTTTCCAGTACTTTTTCGGCATTTCCGACTGCATGGCCTGCACCTTCAGCCGTGCCGGATTGAAGATATTGCGGACATATGTCAGCCAAAGCTGCTCATTGGCATCGGCCGGCAACTGCGGTACGAACCTGTCTTCGACAAACCGCAAGCCGCCATCTTCGAAAATGTCCAAG
>JBDNEZ010000108.1:0-5406 GCA_041690095.1 Anderseniella sp. | reverse complement strand
GGGTTTTGACCAGTTCAAGATTGGCCCGGGTTGCAGCATCAATCAGAACAATATGACCTGGCTCGACCATGGTCGGTATGCGCAGGGTCGGCATCTTGCCGACCTGCGTCAACATCACATAATCGAGTAGAACACCGGCAGCGGCTGTGGCCGCGCGATCGAAACTGCCGAACGCATCCAGCGATGCCACGTGATAATGGTCCTGCAGGCGGTTGCGGGCCGAAGTTGAATCGAACCTAGATGCCGGCAGCAGCGTAATGGTGGCGGCAACATCGTCGAGCAACAGCGACAGGTCGCCGTCGCCGGCAAGTGCATCGGACACCAGCAATTCAGATGGATCGATCCGGGCCAGTTCGGACATCAGCGACGGGCCGGTTACCGAGGTTACCGCGAACTCGCCGCTCGACATGTCCAGCCATGACAGGGCCATGGTATCTTCGGCCTTGATGCGGGCCAGGCAGGCCAGGTAATTGCTGCGCCCTGCCTGCAACAGATTGTCTTCGGTGATGGTGCCCGGCGTCACAAGGCGCACGACATCGCGGCGCACAACCGATTTCGCACCGCGTTTCCTGGCCGCTGCGGGATCTTCGGTCTGCTCACACACGGCGACCTTGTGACCAAGCCGGATCAGTTTTTGCAGGTAAACATCGGCTGCGTGAACCGGTACGCCGCACATGGGAATGTCGTCTCCGAGATGTTTGCCGCGCTTGGTCAGCGCAATGCCCAGCGCGGCTGAAGCGACCTCCGCATCGCCGAAAAACAACTCGTAGAAGTCACCCATGCGATAAAACAGCAGGCTTTCGGGGTTCGCCTGCTTGATCGTGGTATATTGCGCCATCATCGGCGTCATCTTGCCGGCCGGGTCGCCCGGCGCTGTGCTGGAAGCTGCTGCTGGTTGGTGAGATTTGTTCATGGTGCGCGCAGACTACTCCATCACGGACGGTTTCGTCGCTTGCACAATTGCCGCCATCCACAGCGCGGTGGTATCAGGCGGCTGCCTCCGGCTTCATGAGTCCGGCCACAGCCTCTTCAAGATCGGCGCGATCGAACGGTTTGGTGAGGTAACCGTCCATGCCGGCGCTCAGGCATGCGTGCTGGCTGTCTTCACGCGCATTGGCGGTCAGCGCAAGGATCGGCACAGGTGATTGAACACCATATTCGATTTCCAGCTGGCGTATTTTTCTGGTGGTCTGAACGCCATCGATCTGCGGCATGAAAATGTCCATCAGAATAATATCATGCGCGATGGATTTCCCTGACTGCAACTGGTGTTCGATCTCACTGATCGCTTCGGCGCCATTGTCGAGGTGGGTTACGGAATGACCTGCAGCTTTAAGCATCTTTGTGGCCAGCAACATGTTGATCCTGTTGTCTTCCACCAGCAACACCTTGAGCCCGGCATCGTCGTTCACGCGGCGTAATTTGCAGGCGGTTTTTCGCAGCGACGAAACCGGCTTGCGCATTGGATCGGGAGTTTCGGTAAACTGCGCCAGAAACGTTGCGCGGCGGGTCGGTTTCAAAATATAGCCGATGCGGACATCGTCGATCAGTTTTCTGTAGGCGCGTCGCTCCTCCGGCTTCAGCAAGACCCAAACCTCGACAATTTCCGACAGTTCTTCCGCCATTTTGAAAACCTGATCACGGTTTTTCGCAGCTGCCGGGTCCAGTATCACCAATATTCGCCCGGCATCCGGCGCGTTGGCCAGGGAAGTAATCGTCCCGGCCAGACCATTCAGCGAACCGACGGAAATGCACTGTGCACCGAACCGGTACAGGTATTCGTGCAGGACAGTACAGGTTGCGCCTGGCGGACTGGTCAGGAACACCGTGTATCCCGACAACGCCTTGTCGCTGTCGGTGCGGGCATGTTTATCCGCTGACGGCAGGCAAGCATCAAACCTGAATGTGGTGCCTTTGCCTACTTCACTTTCAAATGTGATTTGGCCGTCCATCAATTCAACGAGATGACGCGTGATGGCCAGACCCAGGCCGGTTCCGCCGGATGCCTGGTTTTCGGTGACAGAAGACTGGACGAATCTTTCAAACACCGCTTTATGCTCTGCTTCCGGTATGCCGTATCCGGTGTCTGCAATACTGAAGTCCACCTGATTTTCGCGGTCCCCCGGTTCAACCCGGATCAGTACACTACCTTGCGGCGTAAACTTGATTGCATTGCCCGCGATGTTCAGAATGATCTGGCGCAACCGCTGGGCATCGCCGATCACCTGATCCGGCAGGCCAGGGGTGATGTAGCAGCTGATGTCTATGGAATTCGCATGGGCACGGGCGGCGAGCAGCTCAACCGAGGTTTCCACGAGTTCACACAGATTAAACGGCGCTGGCACGATGGTCATCTCACCGGATTCGGCCTTTGCCGCATCCAGCAGTTCATCGATAATGGACAGCAACGAGCGTCCTGACATATTAACTGCGTCAGCATAACTGCGCTGCTCCTGGGACAGTCTGGTGTCCAGCAACAGTCCGGTCATCCCGATAACACCGTTCATCGGCGTCCTGAGTTCATGCGATACGGTTGCCAGAAATCGGGATTTTGCGTTGTTGGCCTCGTTGGCATGGTTGCGGGTCTTGCGCAACTCCTTGAGAGCGTTTCGCAACTTGGTCAGTTGCTGGTTTGTCAATGCCCAGACATGCTGAAACGCCAGTAACAGGTATAAAACCAGGCCGGCAAAAAGGCTGCGGGACAGCACTTCCAGCGCGTTTGCATCCACCATGACTGCCATAATGTTTACAACAACGGTGACAACCGACAGCACAGCGCCAATCCGCACCAGCACATCGACACGGCGCCTCAAGGCGCCTGATCCGATTGATCCCGGACGTCGCCAATGGGTCCTGCCATCCGTTTGTTGTTGTGTCATGCGCCTTCCCCGGCCGCCGTCTGTCTGCAAGGGATTTATCGCATGGCAATGCTTAGGGCCGGACTAGCCGGATCGATAGAATTTTAACGGTTAGGTTAATACCAGAGTGTCATTCGATCAGATGGAATCATCTGTTCGAATAAAGGTGCTGGATTCCAAAGTGTTAGAGCAATATACCTATGGTGCCGTTGCCGGCATGCGGCTTGCGTCGGCAGGGTCATCATGAACCGCTGCAATCAGCCAATCGTGAAATGCCCGCACGTTGGGGCGGTCAAGGTACTCTTTCGGACACACGAACCAATACCAGTGATCAGACGCCAGAACCAGATCGAAAGGCTTGATCAACCGCCCGCTGTGCAGATCGTGACGGACCAGAAATTCGCTGACCAGCGCTACTCCACCGGCATTGATTGCAGCTTCAACAGCCAGTGAGTCACTGGTCATCACCGGTCCTCTGGTGCTGTTCGGCACACTCACTCCGGCGGTTTTAAGCCACATGGCCCAGTCGGGCTGGGTGCCCGCCGCGGCAAACCAGTCAACGTGGATCAAGGTGTGATAGTCCAGGTCCTCAGGCGTCAATAGCGGATGTGCACCTTGCAACAGTACCGGCGAACACACAGGCACGACATCCTCGTTCACCAGTGCCCGGGCATACAGATCCGGGTAGGGACCAGTGCCGAAGTGAATAGCCGCATCGACCCCGTCGGCGGCGAAATTTGCAATCGACAACGTCCCGTCCAGTCTGACGCTGATGTCAGGGTGGCGGGCGTTGAAGTCCGACAATCGCCTGACCAGCCACTTGCCGGCGAACACCGGTGAAGACGAAATCACCAGGGGGGCATCCTGATCAAGCGCTTCGAGACTGCGACAGCCCTGCTTCCACAATTCCAGGCCCTCGCTCAGATACGGCAACAACGCCGCACCCCGGTCGGTCAGCCGGATCGATCGTACGCCGCGGTGAAACAGCGGAAACCGGAAATGATCCTCCAGGGTCTTGATCTGGTGACTGATGGCAGCCGGTGTAACCGCCAGTTCTTCTGCAGCAGCGCTCATGCTGGCACGACGACCGGCAGCCTCAAAGGCACGCATGGCATTCAGGGGTGGCAATCGGGATGGCATGCAGCGACCTATAGTTTATATTTTCTAATCTGTCACTTGAAAGCTTCTCGTTTGTCAGAGCGATTAATCAGGCAGATATTGCTGTTGATACGCTGTTATTGCAACAGATTTTCTAAAAGGATGTGCATCATGAACCCCTATGCATTCAGCAATCTCCTGCACCCCACCGTCGCCGCTGACTATCGCGTGCTGGAAAAAGCGTCGCATGCCGTCGGGCCTGACTATTCGATGAGCCATGCCATCTACCGGGCGGTCTGCATGGTCGAGAGGCTGCTGCCCGGCTCAAGATAATACCAAAGGAACTGACTATTGACTCATTTGATGGAGTCAAATCCGTTCATTCTGGCAGGCGCGGTGCGCAGCGCGATGCGGTGTATCGGGCAAGCGCCGCAACGCACCAGATGGACGGATTTGACCCACCGAAGGCCGGTTTTTCACGCCTGCTGGACGTCGTTATGCTCCCCTTGTCGTCAACCAGACCACCGCGAGAAGCATGCCTAGCCAGCAAACGTGAAAAATCGGTCAAATGGGTCAATAGTCAGTTCCTTTGGTATAAGTCGTGATCGTATTCAGGCGGCCAACTGAAAGCTGGCGAGTTTCTGACGATAGCTGATGGCTTCGGCCACGTTGAGGCGTGTGACGGTAGTGTTACCATCAAGATCTGCCAGGGTTCTGGCCAGCCGCAATACCCGGTGATAGCCGCGCGCCGACAGATTCATGGCGGTGGCGGCGTCCTGCAGCAACGACAATCCCTGAGTGTCCGGCCGGGCAAGCTCTTCCAGCAATGTGCCGTCCAGTTGTGCATTGGTTCGCAATGCCGGCTGACCGAGATGCCGGAACCGTTCAGCCTGTATCGCGCGTGCGCCTGCCACGCGGGCAGCAATATCCGCAGAGCCTTCGGCAGGCGGCGGCAGGGTAAGGTCGGAGGCGCGCACGGCTGCCAGTTCGATCTGAATGTCGATGCGATCCAGAAGCGGGCCTGAAATCCGCGCCTGATAATCAGTGGCGCACTTCGCACCGCGCCTGCAGACATGACCCGGCTCACCGGCCATACCGCATTTGCACGGGTTCATGGCGGCAATCAGCTGAAACCGTGCCGGATAGGTAATGTGATGATTGGCGCGCGCCACCACGGCCTCGCCTGTCTCCATGGGCTGGCGCAGCGCCTCGAGCGCGCGCGGCTGGAACTCGGGCAGTTCATCCAGGAACAGAATGCCGTTGTGAGCCAGCACCATTTCACCGGGCCGGGCGCGATGGCCGCCGCCGATCAGCGCTGCCTGCGAAGCCGAATGATGCGGGTTGCGGTAGGGCCTGACCGTCGACACACCCCGCGAGCGCAGTTCACCAGCCACCGAAGCGATGGTTGAAACTTCCAGCATTTCCGGAATTATGTAGCAAACGCACCACT
>JBDNEZ010000107.1:0-11108 GCA_041690095.1 Anderseniella sp. | reverse complement strand
GAAATAGATCAACTGTACGTCCAGCCCTCCGATCCGGCCGGCCTCGCGAAACATTTCCGCCTGGGTCTGCAATGCCACGTCCCAACTGGGCTGACGGCTCATGGTTGCATCCATGGCGAACACCAACTTGCCGTTTCCGGTCACAGCCGGAACCGGGGTGGCCTTTACCTTGGCCAGAAAATTGTCAACGTCACTGCGTGCAGCAGGTTTGGTCTCCGATTGGCGTTGAGCAACCGTGTTGTCGTCAGATTTGCCGTTATCATTTCCAGACATATGCAATTCCCCCGGAAAACGTTGTTTTCAAAGAGATAGGTATTCTGGCGACAAATGCAAATGACACTGTTGTGGCGCGCCGTTTGCTAATCCGATGGTGCCACCAGATACTCCTCGTCGGAAACATGGTCCAGCCAGTTGGCATGGTTACCGTCAAGCGCCTCCTGGAATGCGATGTGAACCATGCCATTGTCCGGCGCAGCGCCGTGCCAGTGCTTCTCTTCTGGTGATATCCACATCACATCGCCCGGTTTCAGCGCGATCACTGCACCGCCTTCCGTTTGAAACCGCCCCAGGCCCGACAGCACAACCAGTGTCTGGCCCAGCGGATGGGTGTGCCAGGCTGTCCGCGCGCCGGGCTCAAAGGTTACCCGCAACGCGCGAATACGGGCCGGATCGGGCGCCTCTACAATGGGATCCTGCCAAACGGTTCCGGTGAAATAACTTGCCGGTGCCTGTTTGGTCGCTCTGGAGCCCGCCTTGTAATGCTGCAGTTGCTTGTATCCCTGCTGATGCTCTGATTGTCTAGATCAGGTTTATAGGGTCAATTGAACCCATGTTGGTCTAGGTTGAGAACATTAGATCATTCAGGAGTTTAAACACCAGACCATGAGCAGTTTAATGGAAAACTTTCCGCCAGCCGATGCAGATCAGGTGACACTAGCCAACTGGCGGACAGCTCCATTCAGTGCCTGGGCCTTCTCACGGGTGCGCGAACTCATTCCTACCGCCGACATCCCGAATAATCCGACAGACGTCTGGGAGTTGCCATCAGAGCCACAAAACCTCTCCGAACTGCGCATCGACGCAAACCTCGACCTTGAGGGGTATCTGGAGGCTACCTATACAGACGGCTTCGTGGTCCTCCACAAAAGCCGCATTGTAGCCGAAGAATACCGCACTGCTGCCGGCGCTCACGAACCACACATCCTGATGTCAGTGTCGAAATCCATGCTGGGCGCGCTGGCGGGAATTCTTGCGGATAAGGGTGTGCTGGATACCGCGGCTCCGGTGACGCAATATATTCCGGAAATGGAGACCACGGCGTGGAACGGCGCGAGCGTCCAGAACGTGCTGGATATGCGGGCCGGGGTTGGCTTCGATGAAAATTATGAAGCAACAAGCGGAGCCATCATCGAGTATCGCAAGGCAACCGGATGGAACCCTCTCTTACCCGGTGAAACCGCATCCGACCTGCGTAGTTTCTTCCAACGCGTCACCGACGCTGACGGGCTCCATCAAGACCGGTTCCACTACGTCTCACCGAACACTGACCTGATGGCCTGGGTCATCGAGCGGGCTACCGGCACGCGGTATGCCGACTTGATGTCGAAATACCTGTGGCAACCGATGGGCGCGGAAACGTCCGCCTATATCACGATTGACCGTCTCGGCGCGCCACGAGCTGCGGGCGGTATGTGCGTCACCGTGCGCGACCTCGCCCGTGTCGGACTGCTGGTCGCCAATAATGGTCGACGCGATGAAGTTCAGGTCTTGCCGCAAGCCTGGATTGACGATGTCCTGGGCAATGGCGATGCGGACGCATGGCAGAACGGGGATTTTGCCCCCTACTTTCCCGCCGGAGCATTTCACTATCGCAACAAATGGTATGTCGAACGCGGTGACAATCCCATGCTGTTCTGCGTCGGCATTCATGGCCAGAACCTCTATGTCCTACCCGCGCAGCAACTGGTGATCGCCAAAATGTCGTCGCGACCCGGTGCACTCGACCCTGATGTCACTCAACTCAACCTGAAAATGGTTGCAGCCTTAAAACAACACTTTCTCGCCGAATAACTACCTCGCTGGTTCCATGCTCATCAGCGCTGCGTTGCCGCCGGATGCGGTTGTGTCGATTGATACAACACGCTCGGTCGCAAATCGCGCCAGATAATGCGGGCCACCTGCCTTGGGCCCGGTGCCGGACAGGCCTTCGCCGCCAAATGGCTGCGAGCCGACAACTGCCCCGATCTGGTTTCTGTTGACATACATATTGCCGACCCTGACCTGACGCCTGATTTGTTCAATCGTATCTTCTACCCGGGAGTGCACACCGAGTGTCAAGCCGTAGCCGGTGGCGTTAAGCGCTTCGCACACCTGGTCCAGCTTGTCGGCCTTGTACTTCACCACGTGCAGGCATGGTCCGAAAACTTCCTCGTGCAACGGTGCCAACGATGACAGTTCATAGATGGCCGGTGTGACGAATGTTCCCGCCTTGCATTGCGCCGGCATCGGCAGATCGATCAGTCGCGTTGCTTCACGAGACATGCGGGCCTTGTGAGCGTCGAGACGCTCGCGGGCGTCTTCATCGATAACCGGGCCCACATCGGTTGAATAGTCCAGTGGGTCACCAATTCTCAGCTCGCTGGTCGCGCCGCACAACATGTCGATCGTTCGCCTGGCTGCATCTTCCTGCACAAACAGCAGGCGCGCTGCAGAGCAGCGTTGACCGGCTGAGTCAAACGCGGACAGAACCAGGTCGCGGACCGCCTGCTCCGGTAAGGCGGACGAGTCGACGATCATTGCATTCATGCCGCCGGTCTCCGCGATGAGAGGCAGGATTGCCCGGTTTCGCGCTGCCAGGCTGCGGTTGATAATATGGGCTGTCTGGGTTGAACCGGTGAACGCAACCCCGCCGAGTTTCGCGTGTTGCAAAATCCTGCCGCCAATGCGTGCGCCATCTCCCGGCAGCAGCGATAACACCTCAGCCGGTATGCCCGCCTGATGCAACAGTTTCACGGCTTCATAAGCAATGAGGGGGGTTTGTTCTGCCGGTTTTGCCAGTACGGAATTGCCCGCGGCAAGAGCTGCCGACATCTGTCCGGTAAAAATCGCCAACGGAAAATTCCATGGGGCGATGCAGGCAAACACACCGCGGCCACGCAGCATCATATCGTTTACCTCTCCGGTTGGCCCCGGCAGTTGCACCGACCTGTCAAACTTGTTCCTGGCCTCGCCCGCATAGTATCTCATAAAATCAACCGCTTCCCTGAGGTCTGCCTGTGCATTATCCAGGGTCTTGCCGGCTTCGCGGATCAGTAGCGCGTAAAGCCTGGGCGCATGTGCTTCGTAAAGGTCGGCTGCGCGTTCCAGACACTCTGCACGATAGGCACCGCCGAGCCCATCCCAGCTATCTTGTGCAGCCGCGGCATAAGTAATGGCTGCTTCAACCTGCGCGTCCGATGCCTCGGAGATTTCGCCGACCACGACTGAACGGTCATGCGGCGATGTGATCTGGCGGAACGCTTCTCCAGCCGCCTTGCCCGGCACCAGGGCTGTCGCCTTTACCGGGGTTGCAAGCGCCTTGCCGATCTCGACCAGCAAGGGCGTGCGGGTCGCATCATCCCATAGCGGCAAACCGGCAGAATTGCGCCGTGGCTTGAACAGGTCACGCGGCGGTGCGATGCGTGGATGGGGCAGCTGGTCAAGCCGGCGGACTACGGCAACCGGGTCTTCCACGATCTCGTCAACC
The DNA here is from genome assembly GCA_041690095.1 of Anderseniella sp. GTDB lineage: Bacteria > Pseudomonadota > Alphaproteobacteria > Rhizobiales > Aestuariivirgaceae > Anderseniella. The sequence goes on along the minus strand of JBDNEZ010000107.1, from coordinate 7,363 downwards.
GGTGCCGCATCGTCGGCCAGACGGTTGACGAATGACGTGTTGGCCCCGTTCTCGAGCAATCGCCGCACCAGATACGCCAGTAAATCTTCATGACTGCCCACAGGTGCATAAATCCGGCAGGGCTGACCTAATCCGTGTTTTGCAGTCACCGCGTCGTAGAGGGCCTGTCCCATGCCGTGCAGCCGCTGAAATTCGAATTCCCGGTCATTGCCTGCCATCACTGATACGGCTGCAACCGTGTGGGCGTTGTGAGTGGCAAATTGCGGATAGAACACGTCTCTGCGCCGCAGCAGATAACGCGCGCACGCAAGGTAGGACACATCAGTCGAGACCTTGCGGGTAAACAACGGAAAGTCCTCAAACCCGGCGATCTGGGCCAGCTTGATTTCAGTGTCCCAGTAGGCGCCCTTGACGAGGCGCACCGGCAACCGCCTGCCGGACTGTTCGGCCAGTTCAGCCAGCCATTCCAGAGCCGGCATTGCCCGGCGTGAGTAGGCCTGAATGGCCAGGCCGAGGCCATTCCAGTTTTTCAGTTCACGATCATGAGCCAGTTTGCCGAACACCTTGAGAGACAGTTCCAGCCGGTCAACTTCCTCAGCATCTATGGTCAGCGCAATGCCGCCGTCGCGTGCCTGGACGCACAATTTCTGAATACTCGGATAAAGCTCACTCATCACCCGTGCCTCGGTACGCGCCTCATAGCGCGGGTGCAGTGCGGACAGTTTTACTGAAATTGACGGCAATTCGTGTATCGGACGCCCGGTTGCCGAACTTTCGCTCGCAGCGAGGGCATCGATCGCCTTGCTGTAAGACTGCCAGTACCGGCCGGCGTCTTTCATGGTGCGGGCAGCTTCCCCCAGCATGTCGTAGGAAAACCTGTAGCCCTGTTTCTTGAACGGAGCAGATACGTCAAGTGCTTCGGCCATGGTGCGTCCGAGTACGAACTGCTTGCCCATGATGCGCATGGCATGACGCATGGCCTGGCGAACAACAGGTTCACCTGAACGTTTTACGATCTTCGAGAAATAACCGGACAGGTCGCGAGTGGCGTCACCGCGCAGGCCGACAAATTTGCCGGTCAGCATTAATCCCCACGTCGAAGCGTTTACGAACAGCGATTCCGATGCACCGACGTGTTTTTCCCAGTCCCGCCCGCCGATCTTGTCGGCAATCAGTTTATCTGCCGTGTGATCATCAGGTATCCGCAGCAGCGCTTCTGCAAGGCACATGAGCACAACGCCCTCCTCGCTGGAGAGCGAATATTCCTGCATGAATTCGTCAACGCCGCCCTTCTGCTTTCTGCCTTTTCGGACTGCAGCAACCAGTTCGCGTGCGAGTTTCTGCGTCTGACCGGCTGCATCACCATCCAGCTCCGCCTGTGCCGCAAGGCGGCGCACCAGCGCGGCTTCATCACTGAACAGATGACTGGACAGCTTGTTCATCGAGGGAAGCGGTGTATCGGTCATGACGTACAGTCCTTCTTGAAATACGTTTCCGGCTATGTAATCAATCTCTACTAGTGTTATTCGCTTATGTTTTCATGCGAAACAGGTTTTTTCTCCATATACAGCGGGTTTTACAGCGATGTCCCTCGATATGCATGATTTGAAAATTCTGGACGTTTTACAAACCACAGGACGTATCAGTGTCAGCGATCTGGCGCGTCAGATCAATTTATCTTCCACACCGTGTGCGCAGAGGTTGCGCAAGCTGGAAATGCAGGGCTTCATTTCCGGCTATAAGGCGGTTGTGGTTGCCGAGGCAGTTGGCCTGGACCTGCTGGTGTTCATCCAGGTCACTTTGAAGGAAACCGACGAAACCACACTTCGGGCCTTCAATACAGCGATTGGACGGGTGCCCGATGTGCTGGAATGCCATATGGTTGGCGGTGACTTCGATTATCTGCTGAAAGTCCGCGTTGCCGGCATGACTGACTATCGCCGACTGCTGGGCAGCGAGATTGGCTCCCTGCCGATGGTTCAGGGTACGCATTCATATTTTGTCATGGAGGAAGTCAAGGAAGGAGCGCCGCTACCCCTGAAGACACTGCGGCAGGCCGGAAAAAAGTGATAGGCTTTATTGCGACTTAACAATTCGATTCCTGATTTATGGCCTACAAATTCAAAACCGTTCGAACCGTTGAAGCCCTGAGAGCGCAGGTATCCCAGTGGCGCAGGCTGGATATGCGAACAGCACTGGTGCCAACCATGGGCGCGCTTCACGCAGGACATTTGCGGCTTGTCGAGATGGGCTTGCGCACGGCAGACCGTGTTGTGGTCACGATTTTTGTTAACCCGCAGCAGTTTGCCGCCGGTGAAGATCTCGATGGCTATCCGCGAACCGAGAAATCCGACGTTGAAAAATTGCGCGCCGCAGGTGCGCACATGGTATATGCCCCGGCGCAACTGGAAATGTATCCGGAAGATTTTTGCACGTCTGTCGCGCTGGGCGGACCGGCCAAGGCCGGACTGGAGGACAAGTTCCGGCCCCACTTCTTTGACGGGGTGGCAACAGTTGTGGCCAAGCTGTTCATCGCGGCAGGATGCGATTATGTCATGTTCGGGGAAAAAGACTTTCAGCAGTTGAAGGTGGTGACGCGGATGGCCCGGGATCTGTCAATTCCAACCGCCGTCATCGGCGTTCCCACAGTGCGTGCCGACAATGGCCTGGCGCTGTCATCGCGCAATGAATATCTGTCGGACGAGGAACGCACGATTGCACCCTTGCTGCACCAGACATTGCAGGATCTGGCCGCAGCCATTCGCGCCGGAAAAAACATTTCGCGGTGTTGTAACACCGCAAAAAGACGCCTCAAGAGCGCGGGATTCAAGCCGGACTATGTGGAGGCACGCGTCGCGGAAACGCTGGCTCCTGCCACATCCGGCACAGAAACCGAATTGCGTATTCTGGCTGCATGCTGGTTGGGGAAGACTCGGTTGATCGACAATATCGCCGTATAGAAAAACTTACAGCAAACCGAGTTCGGCCAATTCGTTACGCATCTGCTCGGGCATGTCGTTGGCAACTGCCCCTTTTGCCAGATCAATCGGCGCGTCTTCGTCCTTCAGATAACGCCAGCCCTGAAACGGCCGGCGCGGCTGAGGACGCACTGCAACGAGTTCCTCGTCGAAGATGAATTTGCAGCGCGAAATGCCGTCTTCGTCCTGAAACGGCTCAATTTCCACGATGCGCTGGCGCACTGCAACCATGCCCTTGATCACCCAGTATAGTGAGCCGCCAGCAGTAACCTCGTCAGCCCGCTTGGGCATCATGCGAGTGGTATGCCAGATTTTGCCGACAGTACGCATTCGCAGCACCTGCCATTCCGCAAGTTCCGGGATGTCGTTCACGCCGACACACAGTTTCAGAATGTGCAAAGCCATTGCGCTACCATCTGCGGACAAGCACCAACAGGCAATGTCGAACCGCCATGTGTGCACAGAATTCAACAACGGACGCGAGCCTGCAATGCGCCGCAACAGCCCGCATCAGCCAGCGTTATTATTCGTCACTTTTTCTCGTGCGGAATGATTGGTGCGCCGGCATCGCGCCATGCGCCAAAACCGCCGATCAGATTATAAATCGGTTTGAGGCCCATCCGCTGGGCAATCTGGGCGGCAAGCGCGGACCGCAGGCCTCCGGCGCACATGAAAATAAACGGCCTGTCTTCGGTGAAAATTTCCTTGTGATAGGGGCTGTCAGGTGCAATCCAGAACTCGACCATGCCACGCGGCACATGCCTGGAGGCGGGTACCTTGCCATCGCGCCACAATTCACGGACATCACGAATGTCGATCAACAAGGCGTTGTCGTTGTCGATCAAGGCGCGTGCGGCGGCCACATCCACCTCTGATATTTCGGCCTGGGCTTCGGCCAGCAGTTGCTTGATACCAGTGGTTATGTCTTGAGGCATGAGTGATGTTTCCGATGACCGTGGGTTAAATCAATACAGCTACTACAGACGCAGTTTCGCCTCGACAGGGCGAACCGGTCAAGGGGTAGTTCTGGGGGTGACATCAACGTTTCATTAGGCAAACCCCGATATACTGTATTTCGAGAAACTGATTGTGGATCTGGATCAACAAGGCATTGGGGCAAGACATGAGAGCAAGTCATGGGTGAAAGTCTGTTTGGCAAATTGCGCGACCTGTTGTCACGCGAGACAAAGTCCGGCATTGGTGGTCACAAAACTACAAAGCCGTCTGCGTCTAACCTGTCGCGTATCGGCCTTGCGACGGCCAGCACCGAGGAACCGGTATTTGAGAATGAGCGCGCGTCTGCTGAAGAAACAGTCGCTGCAGCCGACCATGCCGACCCGTCTTCAGGGGAAATTTTTCCGGTCGGCATAGAGTTCCTTGCCGAAGTTCCATCCCAGCAGAGCGCGTATGAAATGGTTTCGGTTTCACGAGGCGCGGACAACTGTTTGTCGGCAGATGCCCAACCTGTGGACAATATTGCTTGGCACGTATCCGTTACCTTGTGCATGGAACCCGTACCTCAACAGATCCATGCCGTTGAAGACTTGCTTCAGACATGGGCGGAACAACATGGCGGCAGTTCAAAGGGTTGGGGGCTCAGCCAGGGTCAGGCTGCCTGAGCGATCTACACCGGATCCCAATCAGGCCGGATACTCTCCATATCCACAAGTCGCATATGGCGGGATTTCAACGCACTGATCTCGGCCATCTCATCCTCGCTCAGTGATATATCCAATGCCTTCAGGTTGTCCACGAGCCGTTCCTGTCTGGACGAACGCGGGATGGATATGACATCGCCAAGTCCGGCCAACCAGGCCAGAGCAATCTGTGCCGGACTCGCATTGTGTCGGTCGGCAATGGCACAGATCACAGGTTCATCGGCCACCTTGTTGCGGGCAATGGGGCAATAAGCGGTAACGGACAGTCCGTGTCGTGCGCAGGCTGCGCGAACCTTGTCCTGGTTAATCAACGGATGAAATTCGATCTGATTGCACACCAACGGTTCCTCGGACAGTGCCACTGCTTCGTCGATCTGCTTCACGGTAAAATTGGAAATACCGATGTGGCGGACAAGCCCTGCCTGTTTGGCTCTGGTCAGGGCCGTAATGGTTTCTGCAAGCGGCACTGTGCGTGATGGCCAGTGCAGCAACAACAGGTCCGGTACCCCGCAGTTCAATAACTTCAGGCGTTCATCCACTGCTCGGGCAAAATCATCGCTTGCAAAATGGTCCGGCCAGATCTTGGTGGTGACAAACAGCTTGTCACGATCAATGCCGGAGGCCCTGATGCCCTCGCCTACTTCGCGTTCGTTCTTGTACATCTGGGCGGTATCAACATGGGTGTAGCCGCCTTGCAGCGCGGCTGAGACGAGTTGCGCACATTGTTCACCGCGCAATTCCCATGTGCCGAGGCCAATTGCGGGAATATCTGCTCCATTTGCCGATACGATTTTCATGCGCCTTAATGCCTCTTTGCAATTTGCCTGTCCGGAAGCGCATTCTTGACCCGGAACTGCATCAGGACGCAACCCGAATGACGAAACAAACTCCCAACACTCTGCCCTGGCCGCCGATGATTTTCGGCGGATTGGTCTTGACCGGCTTGCTGCTGCAGACAGTTTTGCCCATTGACCTTGCAGGCACATTCATTTGGCCGGGTTATTTTGTGCTGGCGGCAGGCATCATGCTCGACATCTGGGCGATGACAACCATGAAAAAAGCCCGCACCAACATCCTGCCGCATCGCGCCGCCGACAATCTGGTCACATCGGGTCCCTTCGCGCTCATGCGTAACCCGATTTATGTCGGCAATAGCATTGCTACACTGGGTTTGGGGCTGGCCATGCAAAATGGCTGGCTGCTGATCGCCACCCCGCTTGCCGTCATCGCCACACATCAACTGGCGGTGGTGCGCGAACAGATCCATCTCGAAGAGAAATTCGGGCAGGCGTGGTCTGATTATGCAAAACAGGTGAAAGCCTGGTGGGTCGTTTAGGACCCGTCCGCTACAGCAACCACCACGCCGCCAGTCCCAGAAAGGCAAAGAAACCGACAACATCTGTGACCGTAGTTACAAACACGCCGGATGAAATGGCAGGATCAATTTCAAAATGTTCCAGTGCCAGTGGAATGAGGATGCCTGCCAATGCGGCTGCAAACATGTTGATGATCATCGCTGCCCCGATCACCAATCCCAGTTGATCGGAACCGAACCACCACCACGCAAACAGACCCATGATGACGGCAAAGGCCACACCGTTGAGCACGCCCACGGTACTTTCACGCACCACGACGCGAACCGCGTTGACCGGACCGAGGTTCCTTTGTGCGATGGCGCGAACCGCCACCGTCATGGTCTGGGTGCCTGCATTGCCGCCCATCGACGCCACGATCGGCATCAGGATGGCTAACGCCACCATCTGCTCGATGGACGCGTCGAACAGGGAAATCACCCATGACGCCAGGACCGCCGTTGCCAGGTTGAGCGCCAGCCAGCCAAAACGCGACTGGGTTGTCGACCAGATGGTGTCGGTAATTTCCTCGTCACCCACACCGCCCAGACGCAGCATGTCTTCACTGGCCTCTTCCTGGATCACATCCACGATATCGTCAATCGTGATAGAGCCGACGAGACGCTGGTTCTCATCCACCACTGCGGCCGAGCCCAGGTGGTATTGTTCAAACTTGTAGGCGACATCGTCCTGCTCGTCGGTGACGTTGAAGACCACATCATGCTCTCGCATGATCTCGGATATCTGCTGTGACCTGGGATGGCGCAACACCAGGCTGACCGGTACAAAACCGACCGTGTGAAACGCCGGGTCGACGATGTATATCTCGATGAAATCTTCCGGCAGGTCTTCTTCGTTGCGCATGTAGTCGATGGTCTGTCCGACCGACCAGAATGACGGCACCGCCACAAAAGTGGTCTGCATCAGACGTCCGGCCGAGTATTCGGGATACTCAAGGCCACGGGTCAGGACCGTGCGGTCCTCCAGGGAAACCTTCGAGAGAATTTCCTGCTGGTCTACTTCATCCATGTCCTCGATGAGGTAGAGCGCATCATCAGTGTCCAGCTTTCGCACTGCCGATGAAATAAACTGGTTGGGCAACGCCTCCATGAGTTCGTCACGCACGGATTCGTCGAGTTCAGGCAAAGCCTCAAAGTCGAATGTGCGGCCCTGCAATTCGATAAACCGGACTCGGTCATCGGACGGCAGAAACTCGATAAGGTCGGCAATGTCGGCGACATGCAGTTCCTTGACCAGTTTGCGCAGCTGACGGGCATCGCCTGCCTGGAGGGTATCGGCAACACTGCGCACGAAGTCGGCGCGCAACGCACCGTCTTCGTCGTGTATACCCAATTCCTCCACCGTTTCGGCCATG